>JAFAFZ010000076.1 GCA_023423215.1 Actinomycetes bacterium | reverse complement strand
GTCGGTCGCCCCTCGGCCGAGGGCCTGCCGGACCGACCGGGACCTGTCGCCGCAACGGATCGGCGCTCGTGCCGACGGCCGAGGGCTCCGGCCGACGGAGCGCGGACGGCCGCAGGAGGTGCGCCATGTCACTCGGTGGCGATCGCGTCCAGGACGTCGAGTCGACCGGCCCGGCGGGCGGGACGCAGTGCCGCCACCACGCCCGCCACGGCGGCGATCAGCGTGATGACCACCAGGCGGGTGATCGGTGCGCTGAAGACGCCGAGCTCCTCGTCGGTCGAGACCAGAGCCCCGAGCAGTCCCCAGGCCAGGAAGAGCCCGAGCCCGATGCCGCCGACCGTCCCGAACACCGAGATGATGACGGACTCCCAGCGCACCATCGACCGCAGCTGGCCCCGGGTCTGGCCGATCGCACGCAGCAGCCCGAGCTCGCGGGTGCGTTCGTGGATGGACAGGGCGAGCGTGTTGGCGATGCCCATCAGGGCGATGATGATCGAGAGGGCCAACAGGACGTAGACGACGTTGAGCAGGCCCGAGATCTCGCCGGCCATGTCGTCGGCGTACTCGTCACGGGTCTGTGCGTCGGGTGCGCCGTGTCGTGCGCCGACCTCGTCGACGGCGGTCCGCAGGTCCTCGAGGTCGGTCCCCGGCGCCGCCGAGATCGCGGCGACGAAGTCGAAGTCGAACGGGCTGTGCGCTTGCCAGGTCGCCCGTGGCAGGACGAACGAACCGGTCAGGTCGTCCTCGCCGTAGAGGGCCCCGACCGTGACGGTCTCGGTGGCACCGTCGATGAAGGTGAGCTCGACGGGCGAGCCGATCGACCAGCCGTGGTCCTCGGCGACGCTCTCGGCGACGCCGATCTGGTCGTCGCGCAGGTCCGCGATCGAGCCCTCCGACACCTGGGAGTCGATGACCGTGTCCAGGCGGGCGACATCGGTGACCGTCAGCTCCTCCTCCTCGCCGTCGACCAGCGCGGAGCCGAAGCCCAGCCCCACCGCGGTCTCGACGCCGGGCAGCTCGCCCAGCTCCTGCGCCAGCTCGGGGCTGAGCCCGCTGCCGCTGAAGCCGCTGTCGATGATCATCAGGTCCGCGGTGATCGACCCCGAGACCGCGTCGCGGACGTACGCCGTGAGCGACGACCCGACGACGGTGAAGAGCGCGACGACGGCCACGCCGACCATCAGGGCCGAGGCGGTGCCGGCGGTGCGGCGAGGGTTGCGCATGGCGTTGCCCCGGGCCAGCTGCCCGCTGACGCCACGTGTCGCGGCGACGGGAGCGCCGAGCAGGCGCGATGCGGGCCGTGCGACGACGGGCCCGAGGGCGACGACGCCGACGACGCAGAGCACCGCGCCGTAGCCGACGACGCTGAGCGCGTTCGACGGGGTGGCGAGCGCCGCGTAGAGCACCATGCCGAACCCGGCGGCGGTGAGGAGCGACCCGAAGACCGCACGACCCCGGGAGGTGTCGCTGCGATCGATCGCCGCGTCGCGCAGCGCCGCGAGCGGCGGGATGCGAGAGGCGCGGATCGCCGGCGCCAGGCTGGCCAGCAGGGTCACGACGAGGCCGACGACGAGGGACACCACGACGGTGTTGCCGGTGATCTCGATGCCGCCGGGCAGCTCGACGCCGATGCCGGCCATCGCACCACGCAGGCCGACCGCCAACAGGAACCCGAGCAGCAGGCCGCCGAGCGAGGCCACGACGCCGACGCCGACCGCCTCCAGGGCGATCGAGCCGAGCACCTGGCGCCGGGTGGCGCCGATCGCACGGAACAGGGCGGACTCCCGCGACCGCTGCGCCAGGATGACCGAGAAGGTGTTGTAGATGCTGAACGACGCCACGAGCAGCGCGACGCCGGTGAACACGAGCAGGAACACCTCGAACATGTCCAGGAAGTCGTCGCCGATGGCCTCGGTGCTCTGCGCGGCCATCTCGTCGCCGGTCCGGGCGCTGAGCCCGTCGGGCAGGACCGCCTGCACCTCGTCCGCCAGCTGGTCCGGCGTCACGCCGTCCGCCGCGACGAGCGAGAGGCTGGTGTAGCCCTCGGCGCCCCCGAGCAGGTAGCGGCGGGCGTCGTCCATCGTGAAGCCCGTGAAGCCGGACCCGCCGATCGAGTCCTGCTCGCCGAAGGCGGCGATGCCGACGATGGTCGCCTCGATCGGGGCCGGGGTGCGGACGGTGGTCGTGTCACCGACGGCGAGCTCGCCCGCCTCGGCCGTGCCGCGGTCGATCACGACCTCGTCGGCCGCCTCGGGACCACGTCCCTCGACGAGGTCGTAGGGGTTGGTCGCGTTGTCCGCCCAGTTGCCGCCGAGCGTCGGCGGTCCCTGGCCGCCGATCGCGTCGCCGTCCGAGCCGGTCACCTGCGCCAGGCCGTCGATCGAGCCCTGGGCGAGCTCGACGCCGGGCAGCGACTCCACCTCGGCGAGCACCGCCTCGGGCACCACCCGACGCTGCTCGCCGCTCTCGCTGCCGATCGACTCGGTGCCCTGCACGACGACGTCGCTGCCGGCGTAGGCGTCGCTGAACGCGCGGGCGAACCCGGCGCGCATCGTGTCGCCGAGCACCAGCGTGCCGGCCAGGAACGCGACGCCCAGCAGCACCGCGGAGCAGGTCCGCAGCAGGCGTCGCTTGTGGGCCCACATGCCCTTGAGACTGATCTTCCACATGGTCGTCCTCGGTTCGCGTCGTTCGTGGTGGGGTTCGTCGTGTCCGGCGTCAGCTGCCGAAGGACTTCATGCGGTCGAGCACGGTCTGGGGCGTGGGCGCCTCGAGGCGGTCGACGATGCGACCGTCAGCGAGGAACAGCACGGCGTCGGCGTACGACGCGGCGACGGGATCGTGGGTGACCATGACGATGGTCTGGCCCTGGTCCCGGACGGCGGAGCGCAGGAACGCCAGCACCTCGGCGCCCGCACGCGAGTCGAGGTTGCCCGTGGGCTCGTCCGCGAAGATCACCTCGGGCCGGCTCGCGAGCGCGCGGGCGACGGCCACTCGCTGCTGCTGGCCGCCCGAGAGCTCGGAGGGCCGGTGGTGCAGGCGGTCGCCCAGGCCGACGGTCTCGATCACCCGGTCGACCCACTGCGGGTCCGGAGCGACCCCGCCGAGCGTCATCGGCAGCAGGATGTTCTCCCTGGCGGTGAGCGTCGGGATCAGGTTGAACGCCTGGAACACGAAGCCGACCTGCCGGCGACGCAGCACGGTCAGCTGCTTGTCGGAGAGCGAGCCCAGCTCGACGTCGCCGATGAACACCTGGCCGGCCGAGAGCGTGTCGAGCCCGGCGACGCAGTGCATCAGCGTGGACTTGCCGGAGCCGGACGGGCCCATGATCGCCGTGAACCGGCGGGCCGGGAAGTCGACCGTGACGTCGTCGAGCGCGGTGACCGTCGTGTCGCCCGACCCGTAGGTCTTGGTGGCGTTCACGGCGCGTGCGGCGATCGTGTGGAGG
>JAFAFZ010000041.1 GCA_023423215.1 Actinomycetes bacterium | reverse complement strand
GTGCAGGACGCGCTCGACGTCGAGGTGGTCGATGTCCTGCGGGCCCAGGTGCGAGGTGACGCGGTTGTCCCAGAAGGCGACCGAGCCGGGCTCCCAGCGGAACCGCACCGTGTAGGCGTCCTTGGTGACGTGGGCGAAGAGCAGCGCCAGCAGCGAGGCGCTCTCCTCCGCGTGCAGCCCCAGGATCTTCGAGGTGAAGCCGTCGTTGACGAAGAGCGCACGCTCCCCCGTCGTCGGGTGCACGCGCACCACCGGGTGGTGGGCGACCAGCGGGTTCTTCGCGATGACCGACGAGCCGGTCGCGACGCCCTTGCGGGCGAAGCTGGCGCCGTAGCGGTGCTCGGCGTAGAGCCCGTCGAGGAAGCCGCGCAGCGGCTCGGAGAGCCCCTCGTAGGCGGCGACCAGGTTGGTGAACTGGGTGTCGCCGCCGTACTCGGGCACGACGTCCGCCCGCAGCACCGAGGCGGCCGGCGGGTTGATCGCCGGCGTGACGTCGGTGTGCCAGTCGTTGGTGTACGAGTACCGCTTGCGCAGTGCCTTCGCGGCATCGCCGGTGATGCCGTACTGCTTCGCGAAGCGCTCCGGGGAGACGGTGAAGATCTCGGGGAAGCCCTCGGGCGGGTCGTTGTCGTACGGGTGGGCGTAGGTCAGGTCGCCGAACTGGCGGGCGAAGGCGATCTGCTCGGCGTGGCCGATGTGCTGGTCGCGGAAGAAGACGACCTTCCACCGGTCGAGCGCCTGGGAGATCAGGTCGCGATCCGCGGACGAGAGCGGCCGGGCGATGTCGATGCCCTCGATCAGCGCGCCGGTGTGGCCCGAGAGCGGTCGCACGCGCACGTCCGCGATCGTCGCGGCGTCCGCCGTCGTGGGTTCGAGCAGATCGGTCATGTGGGCCTCCGTCGGGCGTGGTCACCGTGGTGCCCGCAGCCTAACCCACAAATCCCGATCGGGTTGATCGGCTTTACCGGGTGGGCTCAGAGGGTGCGGCCGAAGAGGTACACCGACACCCCCAGCCCGACCACGATGACGCAGGCCCGCAGCACCCGTTCGTCCAGGCGGCGGGCGATGGCCGCGCCGGCGTAGCCGCCGAGCAGCGTCGTCGGCGCCGCCACCGCGACGTAGTCCCAGTGCACCGGCCCGAACAGGCCGAACACGGCGACGCTGACCGTCGCGTCGATCAGCGTGAGCACCGACTTCGACGCGTTGAGGTTGCGCAGCGTGTCGCGGATCGTCAGGCCGAGGACCGCCAGCACCATCACGCCCAGGCCGCCGCCGAAGTAGCCGCCGTAGATGGTGGCCAGGAACACCCCGACGACCGCGGCGGCGGTCGGCTGGTTGCTGACCCCGGACCGCTCGCTCAGGCGGGCGCGCACCACGGGCTGCAGGGCCGTCAGCCCCGTGGCACCGAGCACCAGCCACGGCACGATGACGTCGAAGGCCTCGCCCGGCGTGACGAGCAGCAGCACGCAGCCGAGGGTCGACCCTGCCAGCGTCGCGACCGCCAGGCGCGGCAGCAGCGAGCGCTGCGCGCGCAGCTCGCCGCGGAAGCCACCGACCCCGCCGACGTAGCCGGCCCAGGTGGACACCGAGTTCGTGACGTTCGCGTCCAGGGGCTTCAAGCCGGTGAGCATCAGGACGGGGAAGAGGATGAGCGATCCGCCCCCGGCGATGCTGTTCACGATGCCGCAGGCGGCGCCGGCGGCCGCGACGGCGAGCGCTGTCCAGACGCTCATCGCCGAGCCGGGGTCGGCGTGGTCGGCCGGACCTGTCGTGTCCCCCGTGCGGCGCCGCTCACGCGACGCCGAGGACCGGTTCGGGTTCGACGATCACGAAACCGCCCGGCGAGAACTCGAGCTGGAACGCCTCGCCTGACCCCCGCCCGATCAGCGCACCCGCGCTCATCGACGACCGCGTCGTGATGGCGAGCCCGGCGGACCACGCGACGACCGCGTTCGGGTCGACGAGCGTGCGCGCCTCGGAGGTGTCCAGCACGACCGGCCAGTCGCTCGCCACGATCACGGTGCCCGGCCCGGTGAGCGTCACGTTGAACAGCCCGCCGGCGGCCATCGCGCCGATGCCGCCCTTGATCATCTGGATGTCCCAGGAGACGGACGAGTCGAAGCCGAGCAGCGAACGCGAGGACGCCGAGATCTGCTCGCCGGGACCGAGCTCGAGCAGGTGGAGCTTGTTGCCGCCGTGCGAGACGAACAGCTCACCCGCGCCCTCGCAGCGCATCAGCTTGAGCCCCTCGCCGGTCGCCATGGACTTCAGGTACCTGGCGGCACCGGAGCCCTGGTGCGCGAAGGTCACGTCGCCCTGGAAGGCGATCATGGCGCCACGCGTGACCATCAGCGGCTCGCCCAGGGTGACCTTGACGACCGCCTTGTTCTGACGGGTCATGCGGCCGGTCGTCGCGACCTCTCGGTTCTCCTCGGCGAAGAGCGTCGACGAGCGCAGGTACGACGGCATCACCGCGTGGCCGCCCTGCGCAGGCGCCGCAGCGGCCCCCGTCCCCACACCCG
>JAFAFZ010000577.1 GCA_023423215.1 Actinomycetes bacterium | reverse complement strand
GCGCAGACCGCCGCGGCCGACGCCGCCGCAGCCGGGGCCGCAGGGGTCGCCCGAGCGAACGAGGCGGCCGAGGTCGAGCAGGCCGCGAAGACCCTGCTCATGGCCCAGCGCTCGGCGGACGCCACCGTGAACGAGGCACGGGGGCAGGCGCAGGCCCTGCTCGAGGACGCCCGCGCCCGCGCCGACCGCCAGCAGGCGGAGTCGACGGCCGAGGCCGAGGAGCTCGTGCGCCTGGCGCGCCTCCAGGCCGAAGAGGAGTACGCCGACCGTCGCGCCGCCGTCATCGACGAGGTCCGTGGCCTCGAAGCCCGTCGCGCCCAGCTCGCTGACGTGATCACCCAGCTCGAGGCCCGCCTCGCCGGCTACCGCTCCGAGCTCACCCGCACCGCGGACGAGATCGCCGCGCTGGCCGACGACCCCGCCCGCCTGGGCGCACGCCCCAACATGTCGATCCCGCCGGACGAGGTCCTGGTCGCGGGTGAGCCGGTGGGCACGGCCGATCCGCTCGCAGACGTCAGCTCGAACGACGTCGACGACGCGGTCGAGGACTACCTAGGCTCGGTCGGCGATCCCGTCGTCGAGCCCACCGACACCTGGACCGACGCCACCCCGGTGGCCGAGCCCGTCGAGCCGGCCCAGACGACCGAAGTCGAGGACCGGGGCGACGACGGCGACGGCGGTGGTGGCGCACAGGCCGCCGCCGGCACCTCCGCCCAGGCCGATGCCGGCTACGTCGACCTGACCGCGCCCAGCGGACGCGTCGACGCCGAGGCCACGGGCGAGGGCAGCTGGGGTCCGGGCAGCTGGGCGCAGCTCGAGTCCGAGCTCACCGTGGACGACGCCGACGCCGCCCACGAGGGTGACGTCATCAGCGCGACGGCCGCCACGTCGTCCGTGCGTGCCGCGACGGGCGCGGCGAACGGCACCGTCAACGGTCGCACCGGGACGGACCTGCCGTCGCGCCCGGTCGAGGCGAGCGCACCCGAGGTGCTCCAAGCGGACGACGAGGACGAGTACGTCGACGACCGTCCGACCCAGGCGGTCGACCGCGCCGAGGCCCACCGCGACCGCTACATGCAGGAGCTCGACGAGGCCGTCAACGACGACGGGACCAACGACGACGCCATGACGGCCTTCTTCGAGGGCACGAACGACACCCGCACGCGCCGGTTCGGCTGGCGTCGCTGATCCCGCGGCCGCGACGGCCGGACGCGGAGGTCCGGCCCGACTAGGGTGCTCCAACCATTCGACCGAGCGGACGACGTCCCTCGAATGGTGGAGGAGGCCGATCCATGGCGACGAAGCGTGCCGCAGCGACCGCGACCAAGGCCGCGCCGGTGAAGAAGGCCTCCGCCGCCAAGGCCTCTGCGACGTCACGTCCGCCCGCCAAGAAGAAGGCGGCGCCCGCGAAGAAGGCGCCGGCGAAGGCACCCGCCAAGGCGACGTCCTCGGCGAGCGCGCGCAAGGCCCCGGCGGCCTCGAAGGCGCCGGCGAAGAAGGCTCCGGCGACACGCGCCGCCGGTTCGACCGCGACCCCCGTGAAGAAGGCTCCTGTGAAGAACGCCGAGACGGCGACCCCCACGTCCAAGGCCCCGGCCAAGAAGGCCGCCCCCGCCAAGAAGGCCGGTGCGAAGAAGTCGCCGTTCGACAAGGCGTTCATCGACGCCCAGGTGAAGCTCCTCGAGGAGGAGCGCGCCACCCTCATGACCCAGGCCACCGCGCTCAAGGCCGAGGCCGACGCGCTGGCGCTGGACCGTGAGCCGGGCGACGTCCAGTTCGACGACGAGTCCGGAGAGGGCGACACCCTCGCCGTCGAGCGCGACTTCGACCTGGCCCGCGCCGCAGCGGCGCTCGCCACGGTGGAAGAGATCGACGCCGCGCTCGACCGCGTCAAGAAGGGCACCTACGGCATCTGCGAGTACTCGGGGGAGCCCATCCCCAAGGAGCGCCTGCAGGCGATCCCGTACGCTCGCGAGCGTGTCGAGTACAAGACGCGCAGCTTCCGCTGAGCGCACGGTGAGCACCGATCCCGGCGGGGCGATCGCGCCCACCGAGCCGGGCGGTCGTCGTCGCATCCGTCCCTGGCAGCGCTGGCTGGCCGTGTTCCTGCCCGTCGCCGTCGTGCTGGTGGTCGACCAGTGGTCCAAGGCGTGGGCGCTCGACCGCCTCTACCCGTACCAGATGATCGACCTGGTCGGGACCCTGCGCTTCAACCTGGAGTTCAACACCGGGATGGCGTTCTCGGCGCTCGAGGGCGGCGGTGCGCTCATCGGCCTGATCGCGATCGTCATCACCGTCGTGCTGCTGGTCATGGCGCGCAAGGTCACGTCGGTGCTCCAGCTGGTGCTCATCGGCGTGGTGATCGGCGGGGCCTTCGGCAACGTGATCGACCGGGCGGCCCGGGTCGGCGAGGTCCTCTCGGAGGAGGGCGCGGTCTCCGAGGGCTTCATGAGTGGCGCCGTCGTCGACTTCATCGACCTGCAGTGGTGGCCGGTGTTCAACGTCGCCGACGCGGCGATCGTCGTCGGCGGTCTGGCGCTGGCGATCCTCGGCCTGCGCACCTCGACCGACGAGGACGACGAGCAGGACGGTCCGTCGACGGCGGGCGAGCAGGTCGCCGGCGCCGCGGCGGGCGCGGCACCCGAGGGCTCGGATGGGTGATCCGGTCGGGCCGGCCGACGAGCCGTTCCTGGTCGAGGTGATCCCGGACGCGCTCGACGGCGAACGCATCGATCGCGTCGTCGCCCTGCTGACCGACTGCTCGCGCGCCGAGGCGGTCGACCTGATCGTGGGGGAGGGGGTGGCGGTCGGCGATCGCACGCCGACGAAGCCCTCGCAGCGCCTGGCGGCCGGCGACACGGTGCGGATCCTGCGCGATCCGGTGCGCGCGGCCGAGGTCGTCGTGGCCGACCCGTCGGTCGAGTTCGGCGTGGTCCACGAGGACGACGACCTGATCGTGATCGACAAGCCGCCGGGGCTGGTGGTCCACCCCGGTGCCGGGCACTCGGGCTCGACGCTGGTGCACGGCCTGATCGCCCGGTACCCGGAGCTGGCCGAGGTCGGCGAGCCGCTGCGTCCCGGGCTCGTGCACCGGCTCGACCGTGGCACCTCGGGACTGCTGGTCGTCGCCCGCACGCCGGCGGCGTACGAGGACCTGGTCGCGCAGCTCGCGTCGCACGAGGTCCGTCGCATCTACACCGCGCTGGCCTGGCGGCGCCTCGAGTACGCGCAGGGCGTCGTCGACGCGCCGATCGGGCGGTCGCGGCGCGATCCGCTGCGCATGACGGTCGCGGTCGACGGCCGTCCGTCGCGCACCCACTACCACGTGGACGCCGAGTACTCCGATCCGATCGAGGCCTCGCTGCTGACCTGTCAGCTCGAGACCGGGCGCACGCACCAGATCCGGGTGCACCTGGCGTCGATCGGCCACGCGGTCGTCGGCGATGACACCTACGGCGGGGTGCGCCGCAGCTTCGCCGTCCCGCGGCCGTTCCTGCACGCCCGCGAGCTGGCGTTCACGCACCCGGGCACCGGGGACGAGGTGCTGTTCACCTCGCCGCTGCCGGACGACCTCTCGACGGTCTTGGCGCGACTGTCCTGACGGGCCTGAGCCGGTGCCGGCCCGCTTCGCTCAGACGACGGCGGTGGTGAGGTCGGCCTCGGACTCGCCCGGCCAGGGCTCGTTGCCCTCGGTGATCGCCGCCAGGTCGGCCAGGGTGTAGGCCTCGAGCAGGGCGCGCATCTTGCCGCTCACGTCGTGCCAGATGGCGAGGAGCACGCACTGGCCCTCGTGGTCGCAGGAGCCGTCGGTGTGCGGCTGGCCGAAGTCGCCGGCCTGGATCGGACCGTCGACCGCCGAGACGATCTGCGCGAGCGTCATCTCCTCGGCGGGGCGGGCCAGCACGTAGCCGCCGCCCACGCCACGCTTCGAGCGGACGAGGCCGGCGCCCTTGAGCGCCAGGAGGATCTGCTCGAGGTAGGGCTGGGGCAGGCCGGTGCGCTCGGCGATGTCACGGACCGACGTGGGGCCGTCGTCGCGGTGCAGTGCGAGCGAGAGCAGCGCACGGCTCGCGTAGTCACCTCTGGTCGAGACCTTCACGCCGCCCATGCTAGGCGGGCGGAGCGCCGCGACGCCCGCACGGGTCCGCCGCCCGACGGGTCGATCCCATTGTTGCGTCTCGCCCCCCGAACCTCGGTAGCGTGTCAGGGGCACGGATACGAGGAGACACCAACGGTGGGCGAAGCATCGGCGGCCGTGACGGCATGGCCAACAGCAGTTCAGCCGTCGGGTGACGGGGTGATCCTCCCCGACTACGAGGGCGCGTGCACCACCAACGTCGTCGACGTCCTGCTGGACGATCCCGACCACCCTCCCGAATGGTTCCCGGCCTCGATCGCCGGAGCCGAGCAGATCGTGCTGCTCGTGCTCGACGGACTTGGCTGGGAGCAGATGCTGGACCGCCGCGACCTGCTGCGCGGGTTCACGCAGATGGAGGCGAAGCCCATCACGACCGTCGCTCCGACGACGACCGCGACGGCGCTGACCTCCATCTCGACGGGCCTGACCCCGGGAGAGCACGGGGTCATCGGCTACCGGATGTCGATCGACCACGACATCTTGAACGTCCTGCGTTGGACGACCTCGAAGGGCGACGCCCGAGAGGCGATCCCGCCGGAGTCGATCCAGCACGACGTCGCGTTCGGCGGGCAGCGGCCCCCGGTCGTCGTGCGGGCGGAGTTCCGCGACACCGGGTTCACGCGTGTGCACCTCGGTGGCTGCCGCCACGTGCCGTACCGCATGAACTCGACGCTCGTCGCGGAGATCGGGCACCAGCTCCGCGCCGGCGAGCCGTTCATCTACGCCTACTACGACGGCATCGACAAGGTCGCCCACGAGTACGGGCTCGACTCCTTCTACGACTCCGAGCTGGTGTTCGTGGACCGCATGGTCGAGTACCTGATCCAGGAGCTGCCGGCGAACGCCGCGCTGGTCATCACGGCCGACCACGGACAGGTCGACGTCGGCAAGCGGGTGCACCTGCCCAACCCCGAGGGGCTGAGCCACGTGCAGCAGCAGTCGGGTGAGGGGCGCTTCCGCTGGCTGCACGCCTACCCGGGTGCCGAGCAGGACCTGCTGGCCGCGGCCGCGGCGCACCACTCCGACCTGGCGTGGGTCGTCTCGCGCGAGCAGACCCTGGACGAGTGCTGGTTCGGGCCCAAGGTGCTGCCCGGCCCGCTGTCCCGCCTCGGCGACGTGGCGCTCGTCGCCCGTGAGCCGATCGCGTTCGAGGACCCCGCCGACACGGGCCCGTTCGTGCTGCAGGGCCGCCACGGATCGCTCACCTGGGCCGAGATGATGGTCCCGCTGCTCGTCGCGCACGCCTGACCGCCCTCGCGCACCCCCAGCGGGGCCGTCGGCGCCCGAGTTCGGCGCCCGGGGCGCCTGGGTAGGATCCCGGCATGTCCGACGTCGATCCCACCATCCCGTCCCCTCCGACCGCCGAGGCCCCCCGTGAGACCCTCACCCCCGACGGCGTGGAGCCGGCGGGTGACGTGGCGGTGGCCGACGGCGAGGGCACGGACGAGAACGGCATCGGCTCCCCGGCCAAGATCATCCGCATCGGCGCGATGGTGAAGCAGCTCCTCGAGGAGGTCCGCAACACCTCCCTCGACGACGCCGCCCGCGGCCAGCTGAAGCGCATCTACGAGAGCTCGGTCACCGAGCTGAAGTCGTCGCTGTCGCCCGACCTGGGCGAGGAGCTCGACTCGCTGTCGTTCGACTTCTCGGCCGAGGAGCCGCCGAGCGAGGCCGAGCTGCGCATGGCGCAGGCACAGCTCGTGGGGTGGCTCGAGGGCCTGTTCCACGGCATCCAGGCGACGCTGGTCGCCCAGCAGATGGCCGCCCGCCAGCAGCTCGACGGCATGCGGGGGCAGCTCCCCGGTGGGCCGGCTCCGGCGCCGGCCGCGGGCGGTCCCGGCTACATCTGAGTCGTCCCCTCCGTCGCTCCGGTGGAGGGGCTACGGTGGCGCCCGGAAGGGTGTCCCCGGAGTCCCGGGGCCAGAACGAGGGAGAGGAACATGACGTTCCGCAGATGGGGCGTGCTCGGCGCGCTCGTGGCGACGGCATCGATCGTGGCGGGATGTGTCCCGCCGGACGGTGGAGGCGGCGGCGTGGTGCCGCCCTGTCCGGCGCGACAGAAGGTGGCGGTCGAGACGACCGACCAGACCGACTTCTCGATCGCGCGTGGCGTCTCGGCGAACGGCAGATGGCTGGTCACGTCCCGCACCGTCGCCGGCGAGCTGCGGCTGAGCCTGAGGGAGATCGGCAGCGTCGCGCCACCCGTGTCGGTCGGCGCGACCTCGACCGAGAGCAGCGATGACCCAGCAGCCGTCGCCGTGGCCGATGACGGGTCCGCCGTCGCCTACCAGGTCCCGCCGGACGAGCACGGTCCGCGCCGGGTGGTCCGTTGGGACCGAGCGACGGACACCATCACGCCGTTGACGCCACCGAACCCCGGCCTGCAGTTCCGGATGACCGGTCCGGATGCGACGCTCGTCGCGTGGGAGGACGAGGTCATGGCCCCGACCGTCGTGGTCACCGAGTCGCTCACGGACGAGGTCGTCGGCACCTGGACGGGGATCGGCTACTACAGCAGTGGCGGAGCGTCGGCGTCGGGGCGCCACGACGGCGGGCGGGACCACGCGACCGGGTCGTCGACCTCGCTGCAGCCCGGGTTCGACGCGATCGCGGTCGCCCACCCGCTGTGGGAGGACGTCCGTGTCCGGTCGATGAGCCCGAGCGGGACCTTCGCGCTGTTCGAGGCGGACCTCGTCGTCTCCGGCGTCGTCCAGTCGCGACTGTGGTCCTACGAGCTGGCCTCGTCGACGCTCACCTCCCTGGGCCAGGGGATGTTCGGGGCAGCGCAGATCGACGACCTCGGACGTGCCGTGACCCTGCGCGCCATCGACCTCGTCCACGGGGCGCTCGAGCTCCGAGACGGCACGGGTGTCGTCTCGACCCTGGCCACCGTCGGACGGTTGGCGCCGACGGCGGTCGAGGACTCGCGATGGGGTCCGCAACGGGCGTTCCTCGGGACGCCGGACCTGCGTGCCGTCGTCTACACCGAGTTCCCGGTGCTCGCGACCACGGCGGTGGTCCAGGCGTCGCGCTGCCAGTGAGCTGAGACGCCGGCCCCTCCCGGTGCGATCGTGCGTGCCGAGCGCGCA
>JAFAFZ010000549.1 GCA_023423215.1 Actinomycetes bacterium | reverse complement strand
GTGCGCGACGCCGTCCCGGGCGCCCGGTTCCTGTCGGCCCTGCGCCGTGGCAACGTGCGCGGCGCGCTCGAGGCCGGTCTGACCCCGGGCTGGCTGCCCGGTCGCCGCACCCTCTCCCAGGGCGCCTCGACCTGGAGCGCGACCTGGGGGTCGGTGCCCTCGAGCCCCGGCCTGGACGCCACCGGCATCCTGACCGCCGCCGCCGAGGGTCGCATCGACGTGCTCGTCCTGCTCGGCGCCGACCCGCTCGTCGACTTCGCCGACCGCTCGCTGGCCCGTCGTGCCGTCGCCGGTGCCCGCACCGTCATCTCGCTCGACCGGTTCCTGACCGCGTCGACCCGCCAGGCCGACGTGGTCCTGCCGGTCGCGGGGTTCACCGAGATGTCCGGCACCCACACCAACCTCGAGGGTCGCGTCACCGTCCTGAACCAGAAGGTGACCCCGCCCGGCACGGCGCGCACCGACTGGATGATCGCCGCCGACCTGGCAGCCCGGCTCGGTGCCGACCTCGGCGTCGAGTCCGAGGCGGGTGAGCTGTGGGACGAGCTCGTCGCCGGCTCGGCCGTGCACCCGGGCCTGGGACGCGCCGAGCTCGCCGACCCGGCGAACGCGGACGGACTGGTCGTCGACCTGTCGCCCACGCCGTTCGACGCCCCCGAGGTCCCGCACGTCTCGCCGCAGAGCGCGTACTCGCTGCGGCTGGTCGTCAACCGCACGCTCTACGACGACGGCACCTCGATCCAGCACTGCGACTCCTCGGCCGGCCTGGCGCCGATCGCGTCGGTGCGCTTGGCACCCTCGGATGCCGCGCCGCTCGGCGTGGTCGACGGGACCAGGGTGACGGTCACCTCGCCCAACGGCTCCCTGTCGGTCACCGCGACGGTGGACTCCGCCGTCCCGAAGGGCTCGGCGGTCCTGCGGCACAACCTGGCCGGCGCCGATGCCGGCGTGCTCGTGGCCGCTGGTGACGTGGTCTGCGAGATCCGGGTGGAGGTCGGCTGATGGGCTCGACGCTCGGTCTGCTGCTCGCCAACGACCCGCTGCTCTCCGGCGAGGTCGACTGGATGACCCTGCTGGTCGTCCTGATCAAGGTCGTCGTCGCGTTCGCCGGCCTGCTGATCGGCGTCATCCTGATGGTCTGGTTCGAGCGAAAGCTCATCGCCGACATGCAGAACCGGTTCGGTCCCAACCGCGCCGGTCCCTTCGGCCTGTTCCAGACCCTCGCGGACGGCATGAAGCTGATCTTCAAGGAGGACCTGATCCCGGAGAAGGCCGACCCGTTCGTCTTCAAGCTGGCGCCGTTCCTCTCCCTGGTCCCGGCGTTCCTGACGTTCGCGATCGTCCCGGTCGCGGGCAGCTTCAACGACGGCCTCGACGGCGTCGTCGAGATCCTCGGCCAGCCGACCTTCATGCAGGTCGCAGACCCCCAGATCGGCATCCTGCTGTTCCTGGCGATGTCCTCGCTCGCGGTCTACGGCATCATGCTCGCCGGCTGGTCGTCGGGCTCGAAGTACCCGCTGCTCGGCTCGGTGCGCGCCACCGCCCAGATGGTCTCCTACGAGGCGGCGCTCGGCCTGTCGCTGGCCTCGGTCCTGCTGCTCGCCGGCTCGCTGTCGACCAACGCCATCGTCGCCGAGCAGTCCGGTTGGCGCTGGAACGTCTGGATGACGTTCCTGGTGCCGTTCGTGATCTTCACCATCGCCGCGACCGCGGAGCTGAACCGCCCGCCCTTCGACCTGGTCGAGGCCGAGCAGGAGCTCGTCGGCGGCTTCCACACCGAGTACTCCTCGTTCCGGTTCGCGATGTTCTACCTGGCGGAGTTCCTCAACACCGTCACGATGTCGGCGATCATCGTCACGCTGTTCTTCGGCGGACCGTCCGGTCCGACCTTCGGTCTGACGAACTGGATCGGCGTCTACGTCCTGCCGTTCCTCTGGTTCTTCCTGAAGCTGTTCGTCTTCCTGTGCATGTTCGTGCTGTTCCGGGCGACGCTGCCCCGGCTCCGCTACGACCAGGTCATGGACCTGGGCTGGAAGTTGCTGATCCCCGCCTCGCTCGGCTGGTTCCTGCTGATCGTCGCGGTGAAGGTCGGGCTCGACCAGGGCTGGAACGTCGCCGCCGTCGTGGCCGCCGCGCTGGCCGGCATCGGCGCCGGCGCCGGGTTGTTGTTGCTGTCGATCCGCTCCTCGGCCGCCAAGCGTGCGGCCGCGGCGCTCCCGGGGGAGGGAAGCTGATGGGCTACCTCGAGGGCTTCGGCGTCGTCATGAAGAAGTGGTTCGGCGTCGGGTCGGACACGGGCGCACGCGTCACGAAGCAGTACCCCGAGCAGACCCGCCCGAAGCCGGAGCGCTTCCACGGCCGCCACGTGCTGAACCGGTACGAGGACGGCATGGAGAAGTGCATCGGCTGCGAGCTCTGCGCCGGCGTCTGTCCGGCCAGGTGCATCTACGTGCGCGGTCAGGACAACGACCCCGACGATCCGACCTCGCCGGGTGAGCGCTTCGGCTTCATCTACGAGATCAACTACCTGCGTTGCATCCACTGCGACCTCTGCGTCGAGGCCTGCCCGACCGAGGCGATCACCGAGTCGAAGCTGTTCGAGTTCGCGTTCACGAACCGCGCGGACGGCATCTACACGAAGTCCGAGCTCGTCGTCGGCGACGACGGCCGCCCCCAGCAGCTCCCGTGGGAGAACTGGCACGGCGGGTTCGACCCGGCGCTGGACAGCTCCGGCTGGATGCGCGCCACCGCGCCGAGCGGTGCTGCCGAGTTCGCCGGGATCGTCGCGTGGGCCGGCGAGCTGGGCTACGGCGTGCGTGCCCCCGAGCGGGCGAGCATCGAGGCCGAGGCCGGTCCCGTGCCCGAGGGTGCGCACGACCACGTCGCGCA
>JAFAFZ010000531.1 GCA_023423215.1 Actinomycetes bacterium | reverse complement strand
CCCCCCGGGGGGCGGGGGGGGGGGGCCCCACGGGGGGGCGGTCGCGACACGTCGAGCTGGAACGGGCGCGGCCGAGACGGTCGGGAGCGACGGGTGTCGTCGGCGACGACAATCCGAAGAACGCCATCAGGTACCTGAGCGCCCGTGCAGGGCGCACGCGCCAATTCTGAGAGCCGACCTGAGAGACTGGCACCGCAGGTCGCGCACCCCCGCCCGGGTGCCGGCATCTCAGGAGGAACCGTGAGCAGTTCAGGTGACAACGCAGGTCCGACCGGTCGGGTGCTGCTGGTCGAGGACGAGGCAGCGCTGGCTGACGGCGTCGCCCGCGGCCTGAAGGCCGAGGGGTTCGACGTCGAGGTCGCCTACGACGGGCTCTCGGGTCTGGCCCGTGCACGAGAGGACGACATCGACGTCATCGTGCTGGACATCATGCTCCCCGGCCTGAACGGGTACCGGGTCTGCCGCACCCTGCGCGAAGAGGGCATCGGCACGCCGATCCTCATGCTCACGGCCAAGTCCGGCGAGTACGACGAAGCCGAGGCGCTCGACACCGGCGCCGACGACTTCCTGTCCAAGCCGTTCTCGTTCGTCGTGCTCGTGGCCCGCATCCGTGCGCTGCTGCGCCGCTCGGCCGACGGTCGCGCGCAGCCGCTCGTCATCGGCGACCTGGTGCTCGACCCGCTGGCGCGCACCTGCCACCGCGGCGGCGTCGACATCTCGCTGACGACCCGCGAGTACGAGCTGCTCGAGGCGCTCATGCGCAAGCCCGGTCAGGTCGTGCCGAAGCAGGAGCTGCTCGAGCGGGTCTGGGGCGCCGACTTCGAGGGCGATCCGAACGTGGTCGAGGTGTACGTGGGCTACCTGCGCCGCAAGATCGACCGGCCCTTCGACCGCAACGACATCGAGACCGTGCGTGGGGTCGGGTACCGGATCGGCGAAGGGGTCAGTGGCTGACATCCCCGGGACCCCACCCCGCGGGCACACGCTCGGCACCCACCTGCCGGGCGGCGCAGCGGACGGTGACGGCTCGGACGACCGCGCCCCGATGCGGGTGCGGGTGCTCAGCTCGGTCCGATTCCGGCTGAGCGTCACCGTCGTCCTGGTCGTGGGCCTCTCGCTCCTGGCGGGCGGCCTGCTGCTCGTGAAGTGGGTCGAGGCGACCCTGGTCAACGACCTCAAGGCCCGCAACGAGCGCATCGTCGCGTTCATGGCCGACTCGATGCGCAACGGTCAGGCGCCGCCCGAGTTGTTCAGCGAGACCGACGTGATCGACGAGCAGACGGCGCTGAAGTACTTCGGGACCAGCGAGCAGGCGCAGCAGGTCATCTCGAGCACCGACTTCTACCTGGACGGCGAGGGCATCGGTGAGCTGGACGTCCGGGGCACGACCCCGGACGGCAAGCTCATCCTCTTCCCTCGCGGCCAGCAGCGGCTCAACGAGAAGGACACCGTCGAGGTCACCGAGGAGATCGCGACGAACAAGGGCCCGATCATGCTGCACGCCGTCTCGTCGACCGACGAGATCGACCGCTCGGTCGGTGCGTTCAGCGGTGCGCTCATCCTGGGCCTGCCGGTGCTCGCGTTCGGCGCCGGCATCATGACCTGGTTCATCACCGGGCAGACGCTCGCCCCGGTCGGGCTGATGACCCGCCGCGTGCGCGAGCTGTCCGCCACGACCCTGGACGCTCGGGTGCCGGTGCCGCCGACCGACGACGAGATCTCGCAGCTCGCCCGCACGATGAACGAGATGCTCGACCGGCTCCAGAACGCCTCGGTCGCCCAGCGGCAGTTCGTGTCCGACGCCAGCCACGAGCTGCGCTCACCCGTCGCGTCGATCCGCGCGCAGCTCGAGACGGCGCTGCGCTACCCCGACGACGTCGACTGGCCCGCCGTCGCACGCATCGTGCTGGCCGAGGACACCCGCCTCGAGCACCTGGTCGGCAACCTCCTGGCGATGGCGCGCCTGGAAGAGGGTCGCCTCGGACCACGCAGCGAGGTCGACCTGGACGACCTGGTCATGGCGCAGACGCACCGCATGACGGGCGTGCGCGTCGACGTCTCGGGCGTCTCGGCCGGCCGCGTGTGGGGCAACCCCGACGAGCTCACCAGCGTGGTGCGCAACCTGCTCGACAACGCGGCCCGCTACGCCGCGACGACCATCACCGTCAGCGTGCGCGAGGCGGGGCCGTGGGTGGTCGTGGTGGTCGAGGACGACGGCCCCGGCATCCCCGCCGCGGATCGCGACACGGTCTTCGAGCGCTTCGCCCGCCTGCAAGAGGGTCGTGAGCGCGACAAGGGCGGCACCGGCCTGGGGCTGGCGCTGTCGAAGCGGGTGGTCGAGCACCACGGCGGCACGATCCACGTCGAGGAGGCCGCCGACGGCGGCGCCCGCTTCGTCGTGTCGCTGCCCTCCGCGGGGTGGACCGGTGACGACGGCGATCCCCTCGGCGACATCGCGGTCGACGACGACACTGCGACCGGTGGCACCGCGTTCGACGGCGCCGCGTTCGGTGGTGTCGGGGTCGACGGTGCCCGGGCGCCCGGCGAGCCGCCGGTGACCGACATCCCGGTGCGACCCGCGCCGAGCGCCGGCTGATCCGCCTGCCGGTCCTGTTAGTCCTGGCCGGCA
>JAFAFZ010000514.1 GCA_023423215.1 Actinomycetes bacterium | reverse complement strand
CGGCCGCGCAGCCGAGCCACGGTGCGCCGCCGCGCCGCGAGGGTCGCGACGGCCGCGGCTTGGCGGTACACGCCCTCGGCGGGGTCTTCGCTGTCGTCGATCGGCGCGGTGCCGTCCGCCCACGCCTCGACCTGCGGGTCGCGCACCGCGGCGACGACGACCAGGTGGGTCCGGGTGATCAGCGGCAGCGCGGGCAGCAGCGAGTCCTCGACCGCCTGGTCGACGAGGTCGGTCAGCAGGACCAGCATCGTGCGGCGCCGGAACCGGGCGACGGCCTGGGCGAACGCGCCGGCGTAGTCCGACTCGGCGAGCTCGGGTTCCAGTGCGAACATCGCCTCGGTCACGCGGCTGACCTGGTCGACACGTCGCGCGGGCGGCACCACGGCTCGCACCTGGGTGTCGAACGCGACCAGCCCGCAGCGGTCGCCGAGCCCGTTGGCGACGGCGCAGAGCATCATCGCCGCGTCCATCGCGTGCTCCACCCGGGGCACGCCGGCGACGCGACCGGCCATCACGCGGCCGTTTTCGAGCAGCACGAGCACCGACTGGTTGCGCTCCGCCCGGTAGGTCCGCACGATCGTGCGCCCGGCGCGTGCGGTCGCCGTCCAGTCGATGCGGCGGAACTCGTCGTCGGGCCCGTACTCGCGCAGCTGCTCGAACTCGGTGCCACCCCCGAGCCCGCGGGCGGTGCGCAACCCGACCTGCAGGATGCGGGCGCGGCGGATCTTCAGCTCGGCCTCGTCACGCGACCGGAACGGTGGGTGCACGCGCAGCACGGTGTGCAACGGCACCTCACGCTGACGAGCGCCCAAGGCGAGCCGCCCCTCGATGCGCAGCGCCAGGTGCGAGAGCTCGAAGCGGCCGCGCCGCTCCGGGCGGATCCTGGCGGTGACCGTCACGGTGCCGCCCGGCGGCACGCTCACCCACGCCCGTCGTGCGGTGGCGCCCAGCGACGGGGCGAGCTCGTCCGCGATGCCGACGCGCAGGCACCGCCGCGACTCGGAGTGGACCTGCCAGCTGATCCTCGCCTCGTCGCCGACGACCACCACCGGCGGGTGGCGCCGAGCGACGGTGACGCGGCCGGGCGACGTGCCGACCAGCGCGTCGACGAGCCCGACGGCGAGCACCAGCATCGTCAGGACGACCACGGACGCGACGACCGGCACGTCGTCGCGCGGCATCGCCAGCAGGACGACAGCGAGGAGCGCGGCGAAGATCGCGAGCCGACGCGTCGGCAGGAGGCTCACCGCGGCGCCGGCACCGTCGCCAGGATGCTGTCCAGCAGACCGTCCGCGGTGACGCCCTCGAGCTCGAGCTCGGGTCGCACGAGCAGGCGGTGGCGCAGCGTCGGCTTCGCGACGGCCTTGATCTCGTCCGGGCTGACGAAGGAGCGGCCCGAGAGCCACGCCCACGCCTTGGCGGCGTGCAGCAGCGCCGCCGCGCCGCGGGGCGAGACGCCGAGCTCGACCGACGGGGACTCGCGGGTCGCGCGGCAGAGCGCGACGACGTACTGCAGCACGGTCGGCTCGACGTGCACCTGCTCCACCTCGAGGCGGGCGGCGGCCAGGTCGGCGGCACCGGCGACGGCGCGCACCCCGGCCGACGCCACGTCGTGCGGGTCGAGCCCGCGGTGGTGGCGCGCCAGCACCTCGGCCTCCTGGTCGAAGGTCGGGTAGCCGACGATCAGCTTGAACATGAAGCGGTCGAGCTGCGCCTCGGGCAGCGGGTACGTGCCCTCCTGCTCGACCGGGTTCTGGGTCGCGATGACGATGAACGGGTCGGGCAGCTCACGGGCGACGCCCTCGGCGGTGACCTGCCGCTCCTCCATCGCCTCGAGCAGGGCGGACTGCGTCTTGGGCGGCGTGCGGTTGATCTCGTCCGCCAGGAACAGGTTGGTGAAGATCGGTCCCTCGCGGAAGCTGAAGCCGTGGCCCCCGGACTCGGGGTCGAGCACCAGCTGGCCGGTCACGTCCGAGGGCATCAGGTCGGGCGTGAACTGCACGCGCTTGAAGTCGAGCGCGAGGGCCTGCGCCATCGTCTTGACGAGCAACGTCTTGGCGACGCCGGGCACGCCCTCGAGCAGGACGTGGCCGCGGACGAGCAGGGCGGCGACCAGCCCGGACAGCGTGCCCTCCTGCCCGACGACGACCTTGCCGATCTCGGCGCGCAGGGCGAGCACCGCGGCGCGTGCGTCGCGGTGCTGCGACGGGGACGCGGGCGGGGGTCCCTGCGTGGGCGGCAGATCAGCGGGGGGCGGGCACATCGAGGACCTCCTGGCGTAGTCCGTGCAGGGTCCGGGCGAGCCGGACGAGGTGGGTGGCGTCGGGGACGGGATCGGTGTCGAGGGCGGCGCGGACCTCGGCGGCGTCGCGACCGCTGCGCGTCGCGACCAGCTCGACCAGCGCCCCGAGCGGAGCGGTCGGCGGCACCCCGAGCCGCATGCCGAGCTCGCGACGGGTCTCGGCGCGCAGGGTGTCGGCCGCCCGGGCTGCGTTGCCCTTGCGACGCAGCAGGTCCCCCACCGCGGCGACCAGCTCGGACCCCTCGATCTCGACGGGGACCTGCTCGACGACGGGACGGCCGAGACGCCGGGACCGCCACCAGAGGTAGATCAGGAAGGCGCCGAGCAGCTGCAGCAGCATGAGCTTCACGGGCACCGGCAGCAGCGAGATCGGGTCCTGCGAGCCCGACGTCAGGCCGGTGGCGCCGACGGAGCGCACGATGACGATGCGGGTGCCGGGCGCGGCGCCGTCGGGTGCAGGACCCAGCAGCCGAAGCGCGGTGACGGCGTTGTCGAGCGGCTCGCCGCCCGACTCCTTCGCCGGCTGCAGCCGGGCGTTCACCCAGAGGTACGGGGACGACAGCACGATCTCGCGGCCGAGGCCGTTGGTGCGCACCTGGAACGCGGCGCTGGTGTCGTCGCCGTAGCAGTGCCGTGCCTCGGGGGCGACGGGCACCGTGCCGGCGAACGCCACGTCGATCGGCCCCAGGTCGCGCAGCTCGGCGATCGTGCACCGGCCCGGTCCCTCCTCGAGCGCCGGCTCGTCCGCCAGGGCTCGGGCGTCGACCCACATCGAGCCGAAGAACACGTCGGGGTCGGCGAACGAACCGTCGTCGGTCGCTGGCGGTTCCCCGAGCACGAGCGTGGCGCCGCCCGAGGTGCGCTCGCGCAGGTGCTCCAGGTCGACCGGCGTGAGCTCGGACGCGAGCGGCACGTACACGACGTCGCCGTCCGGGAGCTCGTCCGACGGATCGAGCTCGGCGAGGGGCACCTCACGCACGGTCGCGCCGCGGTCGCGCAGCAGCGTGGCGATCGCCCGGTACCCGTCGGGCGCGGCCGACCGCACGTCGAAGGGATCGCCGGTCGGCGTCCGTCCGGCGAGCACGGCGAGCAGCACGAGCGCGAGCACCAGGGCGCCGACGCCGAGCCACACGCCCGCGCGGGATCCGCCTCGCGAGGTGGTGTCGCTCATCGCGCCGCCTCCAGCTCGACCACGTCGTCGGCCTGCTCCGTCCCCTGGACGTGGGGTGCCGCCAGCACCGCCGCCGCTGCGGTCCGGAACGTGGCGACCTCGTCGGGGCCGGTGGGCACGTCCGCGTACCAGGGCAGCTCGAAGAGCAGCGACGCCGTGTCGAAGTCCTCGGTGGCGTCGGGGGTGGTGTCGGCCAGGTCGGCGCGCAGCTCACGGGTCGTGCGGCCGGCGACGTCGGGCAGCTGCCGGCGATCGGTCAGCTCCCGCACGAGCGCCCGGTAGTGGGCCCGCACGGCCTCCTTCCACTCGCCCGCCGCCTCGTGGGTCGCGGCGTCGTCACGCCACTGGCGCACCGTGCGCCGGTGCTCGACCTCGAGCTCGGTCGGCGGCGCCTCGTCGACCTCGACCTTCCGCACCCGACGGAGCACGACGTAGACGACGGCCGCCACCACGGCCAGCACCGCGACGGCGATCAGGACCCACGCGAGCACTGCGCCGATCCCGCCGGTGAAGGTCCCGGTCGCGCCGGGCGGACCGGCGTCGGGCATCAGCTTGTCGAGCTGCTCGGCGATCCAGTTCAGGACCCGTTCGACCAGCGACGGCGCGTACGAGTACTGGTCGCCGGAGAGCAGCTCGCGCACCTGGTCGCGGGTCGCGGCGGGGTCCGCCGGACCGCCGGGGTCAGCGAGCCACATCGGCGAGCACCTCCCCCGCTGGCGCCGGGCCGTCGTCTGCGG
>JAFAFZ010000484.1 GCA_023423215.1 Actinomycetes bacterium | reverse complement strand
ATGGGTTACCTGGCCGCGGCGACCGAGACCGTGCAGATCGCGTCGGGCATCCTGCCGATCTACACCCGCACGCCGACCCTCATCGCCATGACCGCCGCCGGCGTCGACGACCTGTCCGAGGGTCGTGGGATCCTCGGCCTGGGTGCGTCGGGTCCGCAGGTCATCGAGGGCTTCCACGGCGTCGCGTACGACGCGCCCATCGGCCGCACGCGCGAGATCATCGACATCTGCCGCTCGGTGTGGCGTCGCGACGCCCCGGTCGAGCACGACGGCCGCTACTACCAGCTGCCCCTGCCGGCGGAGAAGGGCACCGGGCTGGGCAAGCCGCTGAAGATCATCACGCACCCGCGCCGGAACGCGATCCCGATCCACGTCGCGTCGCTCGGTCCGAAGAACGTGCAGATGACCGCCGAGCTGGCCGACGGCTGGCTGCCGATCCTGTTCCACCCCCAGCGGGCCGCGGACGTGTGGGGTGACGACCTGGCCGCTGGCAACGCCAAGCGGTCGGCGGACCTGGCGCCGCTCGACGTCATCGCCGGTGGGCTCGTCGCGATCGGCCCCGAGTCCGAGGTCGCCGGCTTCCGCGACTTCTCCCGGGCGATGGTGGCGCTCTACGTGGGCGGCATGGGCGCCCGCGGCAAGAACTTCTACAACACCCTCTTCACCCGCTACGGCTACGAGGCCGAGGCGAAGGAGATCCAGGACCTGTACCTGGCGGGCAAGAAGGCCGAGGCCGCAGCGGCCGTGCCGGCCAGCTTCCTCGAGGAGACCTCGCTCTGCGGCGACGAGGGCTACGTGAAGAACCGCATCCAGGAGTTCAAGGAGGCCGGGGTCACGATCCTCAACGTGACCCCGATCGCCCCCGACCTCGCCGGCCAGCAGGCCGTCATCGCGAAGGTCAAGGAGCTCTCCGAGTAGTCGCCCCCGCCGGGTCGACGCCCTCCGCCGCCGCCCGGCGTTCGGTGCACGGCGGTTCAGCGGAGCGCGGCGACCCGGTCGAGCACCTGCTCGGCCTCGGCGACGAACTGGCGGACCATGTCGCCCGCCGGCACGAGGGTCTCGATCGCACCGATGCCCTGGCCCGCGGGCATGAACTCCTGGTCGGGATCGACGCCCTCGGTGTGCTCGTCGCCGCCCAGGTGGTTCACGCCGTCGTTCATCGACTTGATGACCTGGCCCGGGAACGGCTCGGCGACCCCACCGGAGGCCTCGAACTCGCGGGCGTACTCGGTGCGCAGCACGCGGCAGGTCTTGCCGGTGTACGCGCGGGTGATGACCGTGCCGTCGTCCGCGCCCGCCAGGATGCGCTCCTTGTAACCGGTCACCGCCCGGGCCTCGGGCGACGCGATGAAGCGGGTGCCCACCCAGATGCCGGCAGCGCCCAGCGAGAGCGAGGCCACCAGGCCACGCCCGTCGACGATCCCGCCCGCCGCGACGACGGGGACCAGGTGCCCGACCGCGTCGACGACCTGGGGGACCAGCGCCATCGTGGCGACCTGACCGGTGTGCCCTCCGGCCTCGGTGCCCTGCGCGACCACGATGTCGCAGCCGGCCTCGACCGCGGCGACCGCGTGGGCGACCTTGCCGCACATGTTCACCACCAGCAGCCCGAGGTCGTGGCAGAGGTCGATGACCTCACGCGGGACGCCGAGGCCGGCGACGAAGACCGTGGCGCCGCCGTCCGCGATCGCCTGGACCTTGGCGGCCATGTCCTGGGGCGCGGCGGTCAGCAGGTCGACGCCGAAGGGCCGGTCGGTCAGCTCGGCGGTGCGGGCGATCTCCTCGACCATCTCGGCGTGGCCCATCACCGAGGCGCCGAGGCAGCCGAAGCCACCCGCGTCCGACACGGCGGCGACGACGCGGTGGTAGGACACGCCGCCCATGCCGGCGAGCATCACCGGGTGGTCGATTCCGAGCAGTTCCGTGAGGGCGGTGTGCATGTCGAGCTCCTAGGGCAGCGGCCAGGGTCGGCAGCGTAGGCCGACCGCCGGTGCGGGGCGGGTCCCCTTCGGCGCGAGCCGGTCCGGGCGACGCCCTCCGCGGCGGTACGGTGCCCCACGACCCGGTGCTGGGCGGCGGGCGTGCGGGTGGACCTGCACGTCCGCCGGGCAGCTCGGGTCGGCGGAGCGGACGGACGGAGGCAACGGGTGCGACTGGTCAACTGGGGACACCGGGCGGCGATCGTCGCCGAGGACGGCACGCTCGTCGACGTCGAACGGGCCTCGGACGGACGGTTCCCGTCGGACCCGATGGTGGCGGTGCAGCGCCTGAGCGAGCTGACCGAGCTGGCCGCGCCGTGGATCGCCGAGGGCGGCGGGGCGGTGGTCGACCCCGTCGAGCTCGGCCCCTGCGTCCCCAAGCCGTCCAAGGTCTTCGGCATCGGTCTGAACTACCGCGAGCACGCGCTCGAGACGGGGCTCGCGCTGCCCGAGCACCCGCTGGTGTTCGCCAAGTTCCCCAGCTGCCTCACCGGCGCCGATGCGACCGTGGAGCTGCGCGGCGACACGGTCGACTGGGAGGTCGAGCTGGTCGTGGTCATCGGTCCCGGCGGGCGCGACATCCCGGCCGAGTCGGCGTCGCGCCACATCGCGGGGTACTGCGTGGGCCAGGCCCTGTCGGACCGCACGGTGCAGAACGCCGGCCAGCGGCCCCAGTTCACGATGGGCAAGTCCTACGACGGCTACGGGCCCATCGGCCCGGCGCTCGTGTCGGCCGATGCCATCGGGAACCCGGCCGACCTGGCGATCTGGTGCGAGCTGAACGGCGAGCGGGTGCAGGACGCCCGCACCTCGGACCTGCTCTTCACGGTGCCCGAGCTGATCGAGCGCATCTCGGCGGTCTGCACGCTCCAGCCCGGCGACCTGATCTTCACCGGGACGCCCTCGGGCGTCGGCCTCGGCCGCACGCCGCCCCGCTTCCTGGCTCCGGGCGACGTGCTCGTCTCCGGGATCGAGGGCATCGGCCGGATCACCACCCGCTTCACCGCCGGCTGATCGCCCGCACGCCACCTGGTCGTCCGAGCTTCTGTGGCTGAGTGCCACATGTGGCACTGAGCCACCGAACCTGCCGGGCAGCCCGATGGAGGACCGCCGAGCCGGCGTCGTTACCCTCGACACCGTGCCCTTTGACCTGCAACGAATGGCGCTGCGTGGTGCCGGACTGGCGCGCCGGCCACGTGCGGACGCTTACGCGTGCGTGTCGTTCGGCGCCGCGCTGCAGGTACTCGCGATGGCAGTCACGGGAGAGGTGTTCGTCCAGGTCTACGGTCTGCCCGACTGCAGCCAGGTCGACTGCGGACCGGGCGGTCGCCTCGCTCTGGGCCTGTTCCTGTTCCTCGTGGTGCTGCCGCTGGGCTACCTCGTGGCATGCACCTCGGTAGCGGTGCTGATCGCCCGACGCCGGCGTCGCAGCCTGGAGGGCATGCCGAGGGTCCGATCGCTCGTCGGCGCGTACGCCGTGAGCGCGGTTGCGATTCCGGTGGTCTCCGCCGCCTTGCTCGCGTCGAACACCGAGGTCACCGCCAACGTCGGCG
>JAFAFZ010000459.1 GCA_023423215.1 Actinomycetes bacterium | reverse complement strand
AGTTGCCGCACTGCGCCCAGCCCCACGGGTAGTTCGTGTGGCTGTGCGGCCCGCCGATGTCGTCGATGCGGTCGATCGCCTGGTCGGGCGTCTCGAGGATGCCGTTGAAGAACTTCATCTCGTGCATCACGCCGTAGGGGCCGCCCTCCTGGCTGGCACCGTTGTCGGCCAGCAGGATCAGCACCGTGTCGTCCAGGCGACCCAGGTCCCGCAGTCCCTCGACCAGTCGGCCGATCTGGGTGTCGGTGTGGTCCAGGAACGCGGCGAAGGCCTCTTGGAGGCGTGCGGCGAGGCGCTGCTCGGTCATCGGTAGCGAGTCCCACGGCTCGACCCCCGGGTTGCGCGGGGCGAGCTGCGTGTCCGCCGGGACGACGCCGAGCTCGATCTGGCGCTCGAACCACCGCTGGCGCACGACGTCCCAGCCCTGGTCGTAGCGGCCGCGGTACTTCTCCAGGAACTCGGGCGGTGCCTGGTGCGGCGCGTGGGTGGCGCCGAAGGCCAGGTAGGTGAACACCGGCCGGTCGGGGCGCACGTTCGTGCTGTCCGTGATCATCGCCAGCGCCCGATCCACCAGGTCCTCGGACAGGTGGTAGCCGTCCTCGGGCCGGCCCGGAGGGTCGACCGGGTGGTTGTCGTGCACGAGCGCGGGGTGGAACTGGTCGGTCTCGCCCTCGAGGAAGCCGTAGAAGCGGTCGAAGCCGCGCCCGAGCGGCCACTGGTCGAACGGGCCGGCGGCGGAGCACTCCTCCATCGGGGCGAGGTGCCACTTGCCGACGGCGAACGTGGCGTAGCCGGCGTCGCGCAGGACCTCGGCCATCGTCGCCGTGTGGGTCGAGACGTGCCCGAGCATGTGCGGGAAGCCCGTGCGGAAGTTCGACAGGCCCCGCATGCCGGCGCGGTGGTGCGAGCGCCCGGTCAGCAGTGCGGCCCGGGTGGGGGAGCAGAGCGGGGTGACGTGGAAGTTCGTGAACTGCAGGCCGTTCGCCGCGAGCGCGTCCATGTGGGGCGTCTCGATGTCCGAGCCGAAGCAGCCCAGCTGCGCGAAGCCGGTGTCGTCCAGGACGACCACCACGACGTCCGGCGCATCGGGGCCCGGGTGCGGCGGCTCGTCGAAGAAGGGCTCGGACTCGGCGAGCGTGCGGCCGATGGTCCCCTCGAAGCGTTCGGTTCGCACACGTCCCCCTCGACGTCCACCGATATTGTGAGAGACATGCTCTCAGAAGATGCGAGCCAGGTCCACCGCTCCGGCGTGCGCGACGGTCGGCCGACCCAGGAGCTCGACGGCCGCAGCGCCCGACGCGCTCGTGGACGCGCGGCGGTGCTCGCCGCGGCCCAGGCGTTCTTCGACGAGGGCGAGGCGCGTCCGACGGCCGAGGCGCTGGCCGAGCGCGCGGGCGTCTCGCCGGCGTCGCTCTACCGCTACTTCGACCGGTTGGACGAGCTCCCGCACCTGGTGTTCCAGGCGCAGGTCGACGCCGTCGCACCGCTCCTGCGCATCGACGTCCGGGGCCGGCCGCTCGAGGACCGGATCCGGGCGTTCGTGCGCAGCCGCCTCGATGTGTACGAGCAGGTCCAGGGGATCGCGCGCATGGGTCGCGCCCGGGCGATCGACCACGGGGACGTCGCCGACGCGCTCGCCGAGGCCCGTGCCGGGTGGCGGCGCCAGGTCCGCACGGTGTTCGGGCCCGAGCTGTCGGGTCGCTCCCGCAACGAGGTGCGGGACGTGACGGCGATGGTCGACACGCTCGTGTCGTTCGAGGCCTGGGACCTGCTCGCGGTGGTGCACGGCCTGCCGCGCCGAGCGATCGAGTCGCAGCTCCTCGCCGCGGTGCGGAGCACGCTCACGGCGTGAACGCGGGGGAGCGCACCATGACATGGCGGCGCCGGGTCAGCCCGGCGCGTTCGTCACGTCGTACTCGCCCGAGACCCGGGCCGACACGCGGTAGCCGCCCTCGACGGCACGCACCTCGACGTCGCCGAGCCCGGTGCCGCTGAGCGTCGGCTCGCCGTCGCCGCGATCGGGCACCCACAGGTCCAGCGTCGACGCCGCCTCGTCCGCATCCGCGCCGACGGTGCCGGCGACCCGGAACGTGCCGGTCGCCGGGTCGCTCTGGAGCTCGCGCAGCACGCCCGGGGCGGAGCGCGGGTAGGCGCGCGACAGGATCGGCAGCCACTCGGCGATCGGTCCCTCGTCGACGTCGCCCGGGCAGCGAGTCCGGTGGAGGTGGATGAGCTCGTCGCTCGGGACGCCGTCACGCTCGCGGACCGAGTGCGGGTCGCCGCAGGCCTGCTTCCACTGCCACCAGGCGCCGCCGACGCGGTAGCGGTCCTCCTCGGCGGCGTAGCGCGCCACGAGCGGGGCCTGTTCGGCCGGGTCGCCGAACCAGCCGTACTCACCGATCCAGAAGGTCGTTCCGTACTCGGTCGCGGCGGCGGCCGACGCGGCGAAGCCCTCTTCGATCGTGCCGCCCTGGATCGACTCGTTGTACCCGTGCGGCGCGAACACGACGTTGTCGTCGGTGATCGTCGACGGCGGGAC
>JAFAFZ010000455.1 GCA_023423215.1 Actinomycetes bacterium | reverse complement strand
TCCCCCGTCCGGGGGATCCGCCGTCGAGTCGTGGGAGGAGCGGCGACGGGTCGCCGTCAGGTGGCTGCGTCGCGCACCTTCCGCGCCTGGTTCCGGGTGCGCGTCGACCCGGTGGGCGCCGGCGCCTGCTCGCTGCGCCCGGTGACGCGACCGATCGCCATCGAGGCGACCCCGACCACGCCCTGCGCGACGCCCTTCGCCGTGTCGGTGGCCCGATCGAGGACCCCGGCCACCAGCCCCACGACCAGGTTGGCCGGCGGGAACTGCGGCGAGCGCGGATGCGGACGGGTCGGCGCGACCTTCCGGGCGTCGGCCATCGCGTCACCGAGGTCGTTCAGGTCGTTGCGGCCGAGCTCGCCGCGCACCTTCGGGAAGAAGTCGGACTCCTCCTCCTCGACGTGGTGGCGCACGTTCTCGATCAGCACGGTGACCTTGGCGTCGAACTGCGGGTCGCGGGGATCCATCCGCTCGAGCTCCGAGAGCTCCCACTTGACGATGTGGTGCTCCTCGATGCTCTCGCGTGCGATGTCCTCTGTGGCGGGCACCGTCGCGAGGGTGGCCGGGTAGAAGACCTGCTCCTCGACGGCGGCGTGCACCGACAGCTCCTCGATGATGCGGTCGACGACCTCCCGCTTCTCGACGTAGGCACGGTCACCCGCCTGCTCGAAGCGACGGAAGAGCTGCTCGACGGTCCGATGGTCGTTCTTCAACAGGGTGATGGCATCCATGGCGACCCGGTACCCGCGCCGCCTTCGGGCCAATCGGTCGCACCCCCGATGTGACGAGGGTCCCACCGGCTGCTCCGGACGTCGTCGCGGCCCGGACTGGACGCACATCGCCTGGGTAGGGCGCCCGGAGCCCGAGAGAGGACACCGCCGTGGCCGAACCCGACGTCATCGAGCTCACCCCCACCGCCACCGCACAGGAGGCGTCGCCGGAGGTGGGCGAGGTGCTCTTCATCGGCACCGCGACGGTGCTGCTCCGCTACGGCGGCTTCACGGTGCTGACCGATCCGAACTTCCTGCACCAGGGCGAGCACGCGCCGCTCGGCGGCGGGCTCCGCAGCCGCCGCCTGACCGAACCGGCGCGGTCGATCCAGGAGCTGCCACCCCTGGACGTGATCGTGCTCTCGCACCACCATGGCGACCACTTCGACGAGCGGGCCGCGCGCGAGCTGCCGAAGGACGTGCCGATCGTGACGACGGCGCACGCCGCGCGGAAGCTGGGTCGTCAGGGCTTCCGGGACCGGCGTCCCCTGGACACGTGGCAGACCCAGGTCCTGCGACGTGGCGAGCACGAGCTCCGCATCACCGCGACGCCGGCACGTCACGCCCCCGTCCCGCTCGACCGGGCCCTCCCGCCGGTCATGGGCAGCGTGCTCGAGTTCGCGCACCGCGACGAGCCGACGCTGCGCCTCTACGTCTCGGGCGACACGCTGATGCACGACCGGCTGCGCGAGATCCCCCGCCGCTGCCCCGACCTGCACCTGGCCCTGCTGCACCTCGGCGGCACCCGCATCCTCGGGATCACCCTCACGATGGACGCACGCCAGGGCGTGGAGGCGCTGCGCGTGCTGCAGCCCCGCCATGCCATCCCCATCCACTACGACGACTACACGGTCTTCCGCTCACCGCTCGACGACTTCCGGGAGGCGGTCGACGAGGCGGGGCTCTCGACGCAGGTGCACTACCTGGACCGGGGCGACTCGTTCCGGTTCCGCGCCGAGGAGCTGCGCGCCTGAGGTGCCACAGCGGCGGCGCCGGACGGGCTCACCCGGTCCCGCCGGCCGGTTCCTCCGGTTGCCGGACCGGACCGGCCGAGCGAGCGGCGCGTGCCGATCCGATCCAGCTGCCGAGACGTCGCCGCGCTCCTCCACGACGCCAGCCGCCCTGCACGGCGCCACCGTCGGCGCCCGGCTCCAGGACGGTGCCGGAGCCCTCGGCCTCGGGCCCGCCGGTGGTGATCGCCAGCGCCGCGTACGTCCCTGCGCCCCACTCCACCGCTCGGGGAGCGAGTCGGTGCAGCACCACCACCAGGCGCGGGACCACGCCGACCACCACCTGACGGCGCGGGTGCGACACGCAGCGCACCACGGCCGCGGCGACGCGCTCGGGAGCGATCGCCGGCGGGATCGACCGCAGGCGGCGACCGGTGTGGTCACCCGCGCGCTGGAAGAGCGGGGTGTCGATCGGTCCGGGCAGCACGCAGGACACGTGCACGTCACGCTGTCCGGCGACGCCCTGTCGCAGGCTGAGCGCCAACCCGCGCACCGCGAACTTGCTGGCGACGTAGGTCGGCACGACGGGGTTGGGCACCACGCCGAGCAGCGAGGCGATCAGGATCAGGTCGCCGGCACCCTGTTCCTCGAACGTGGCGAGCGCCGCCCGTGCGCCGAGCGCGGCGCCGATCACGTTGGTGCGGAACAGCGTCTCGACCTCGGCGACCGGCTGGTCGACGAGGGCGCCCGCCGTGACCGCTGCGGCCGCCGAGATCCACACGTCGATCCGGCCGTGCTCGTCGAGCGCCCGTCGTCGGAGCAGCTCGACCTCGTCCGCGTCGCCCACGTCGGTCGGGACGACGAGGGCCGACGCTCCGAGTCGTCGGCACTCGCCCGCGACCTCCTCGAGCGGCGGGCACGCCCCGTGCGGCGAGCACCAGGTGGTGGTGCCCGTGGGCCAGGGCGTGGGCGGTGGCGCGCCCGACACCGCTCGACGCACCCACCAGCACCACGACGAGCGGCCAGGCGGTGCGGCGCGGCGAACGCCGCAGCCCCGTCAGCACCGGGCCCTCACTCGGCCAGCCCGCGGGTCGCGGGACCGCAGATCACCGAGCCGTCGACGTCGAACCGTGAGCCGTGGCACGGGCAGTCCCAGGAGCGCTCCGCCGGGTTCCACGCCACCAGGCACCCGACGTGGGTGCAGCGCGCCGGCACCAGGTGCAGCTCACCGCTGTCGTCGCGGTGGCCCGCCAGCTTCTCGCCGTCCACCTCGACGATGGCGCCCGCACCGGGGGCGAGCGACGACACGCCCTTCGGACGGGCCGATCCCACGCGGTCGCCGAGGAAGTGCACGGCGACCTTCGCGTTCGAGCGCAGCAGCTCGCCTGCGCCCTGCACGTCGACCGCCGCGCGTGTCGCGTCGAACGCCCTGCCCCACTCCGGCAACGGGCCGTCGACCAGCTCACCGATCAGCGAGCCCGCCACGGCGGCAGAGGTGAACCCCCACTTCTTGAAGCCCGTCGCGACGAAGGTCCCCTCGGGAGCGTTCGGCATGCGCCCGATGAACGGGGCATCGTCGTTGGGGACGAAGTCCTGTGCCGACCAGCGAGCGTCGATCGAGCGCACGGCGAAGCTGGCTCGCACCCACTCCTCGAGCTCGCGGTGGAAGCGACGGGTGTCGCCGCCCTCGCCGACGCGGTGGGATCCGCCGCCGAACACGCCCGTCGACGAGCCGAGCGACGTCGGGCGGATCGAGCGTCCCGGCTCGTCGATGCTCAGGGACATCAGCTCGGGCACCGGGCCGTCGAGCGTCGCGGCCAGGGCGTAGGACCGGACCGGCGAGCAGCGGGCGAAGAACAGCCCCGGGTCGTGGATGGGCAGCTGGGTGGCGAGCACGAGCACCGGCGCCGTCGCCGTGAGGCGGTCCGTGTGCACCACGTGCGGCGGTCCGGTCTCGACCTCTCGGACCCGGGCGCCCTCGATGATGCGGACGCCGCCCCGACGCAGCGCCGCGGCGAGCCCGAGCGCGAACCGGACGGGGTCGAGCATCGCCTGGTCCGCGCACCGGACCGCCGCCGCCACGGGGAACGGGAGCGGCAGGTCGGTCACCTCGCGCACGGGAAGGCCGGCCTCGGCGGCTGCGGACAGCTCGGCCTGGATCGTGGCGGATCGCGACGGCTCGGCGGCGTAGGTGACCGCGTCCAGGCGCTGCCACCCGCAGTCGATGCCGTGCTCATCGATGAGCCGCTGGTAGGTGGCGATGCCCGCCTGGTTCGCCTGGGCGTAGTGCCGGGCGATCTCGGGGCCACGCCGGCTGGCCAGGCGGTGGTAGGTCGCGCCGTGCAGCGCCGTCACCTTCGCCGTGCTGGACCCCGTCACGCCACCGCCGACACGGCGGGCCTCGAAGACGCACACCGACCGGCCCGCGGCCGCCAGCTCGGCGGCGATCATCAGGCCGGCGATGCCCCCGCCCACCACGACCGCATCGGCCTGCACCGACCCGTGCTCGGTGTGGATCGGCGGCGGCTCGTCGCCGTTCGACCACCACCAGGGCCGGTCGGATCGGTCGGACCTCATCGCTGCGCCGCTCTGCTCATCCTGCAGGCCTACCCACTGCGCCGCGGGCCACGACACGGAGGACTTCAGCGGGCGCCTCGTTAGCGTGAAAGAAGTTCACCGAAGGGACGTCCATGCCGCGCCGACACCCACGCTCCTCCATCGCCCTCGTGGCGGCGACCTGCGCCGCACTGCTCGCCACGGGCTGCACGAGTGACACCGGGCGCTCGACCGCCATCGAAGACCCGCCACCGGCGGCGGACTCGCTGTCACCGGGTTCCCGCCACGAGCTGGTCGGTCCCGACGGCCGCTTCGCCTACGCGGCGCCCCGGCTCGCCGAGCGTCTGAGCCTGGAACGGGCCGACGACGGGAGCGCGACCGTCCACTTCCGCGTCGCCTACGACGTCGCCAACGCACGATCGAGCGACGGGGTCGCCGCCGACCGCGCCGAGGTGACGTTGTGGGTCGCCCGATCGATGATGTCCATGGGTCCGCAGCCCGACGACCGGGTCGTCACCAGGACGACGACCGACGACGAGCTGCACTCCGCCGACGGCACGCGGGTCTACGAGATCGCACTGGAGCCGGAGGTCGTCGCGTTCCTCGACGACCAGGGCCTCGCCTCCGAGGACGAGGCGACGCGCACCGATGCGTTGCGCCTGGTCAACGTCGGCGTGCAGCAGCAACGCGACCTCCAGGTGGTCGACGGCCAGGTCGACTGGACGCACGGCGCCACGTTCACCGGCGCACAGGGCCCGACGACGACCGCCGACCGCCCGGGCGGTGCCCTGACCGTCCGCAACGACACCGCGACCGGCGTGTACACCTACGACTCGGCGTCGTTGGAACCGGTGCCCCAGCAGTACGGCCCGAACCTGTACCCGAACCCGGACGAGTGGACGGTCGCGTCCTCGACCTCGACCGGTGTGCCGGTCGTGCTGAGCGGCGAGTCCGGCAGCTGCTTCTACCAGGGCGAGGACGGCTCCAACCCCAACGGCTTCGACCTCACGCTCCAGCCGGGCGACGCGGTGACCCAGACGATCGTCGCGAACGACATGACCGACAACCTGCCGTTCACCGACACCGAGGCAGCGTCGATGGCCGGAGCGGTCGAGGACACCCTCAAGGCCGAGATCACCGCCCTCGACACCGCGCTGTCGCTGGTGTTCGGCGGCCCGTTCACCCTCATGATCGCGATGGCGACGAGCGTCCTCGACGTGAGCGACTACTGCAACAACCAGCCGAACCTGATGCAGCTCGGAGCCGTGGTCGGCACGACCGGTGAGGAATCCAACAGCACCATGTGGGCGGCGTGGGACGCGGACGACGGCACGAGCGGTGGCTTCGCGAACGTGTACTCCTCGCCGTGGTCCAGCGATGCGCCGACCGAGGACGCCAGCATGGCGACCCAGGCGGTCCAGCTCGCTCCCGACTCCGCCAACACCTTCGAGGGCCGGGCGCTCTGGCTCGCACAGACGCCCATCGCGGGGTGCGGCATCGGCGACGCGAGCAACTCGAACACCAGCGGGTGCACGAGCCAGAACCTGATCTCGCTCCGCTGGTCACAGCAGATGCCCTGCCCGTACGACAACGGACTGCAGCCGGCCCAGGGGAACGTCCTCGGCAACGGCTCCTACTGCTACCAACCGGCCCCCAGCTCACCGGAGGTGTCGGGCTGCGGCACGAACAACGCGCAGTGCCTGTCCTACGTGCCCGACGAGTGAGGGTCGCGCTCGCGGTGCTGCTGGTCGCGGCGCTGCCCATCGCGGTGTCGGCGTCCGCACGCGGCGCCGGTGCGGAGTCCGCGGCGCCCGACCGAGCGGCCCTCGTCGGCATCCTCGACTCCGGCGTCGACCGCACGACCGTCGCAGCGGGACGCCTCGATGACGCGGTGAGCCGGAGCGAAGTCCGCGGCGAAGGCCTCGACGACCTGGACGGCCACGGCACCGAGATGGCCTCGATCGTGCAGGCCGTCGCGCCGCAGGCCCGCCTGGCGGCGGTGAAGGTGGTGGATCGGCACGGCGCGACGACGGACGAGCGCGTCGCCGCGGGCCTCGACCACCTACGCCAGCACGGCGCGGGCGTCGTCCTGCTCAGCCTCGCCGGCGCGGAGCCGCTGCCCCGGACCCGCGAGGCGATCGAACGAGCGGCACAGGACGGGGTGCTCGTCGTGGCCGCGGCGGGCAACGACGGGCTCGACCTGGACCGTGCGCCGAGCTACCCGGGCGGCTACCGCATCGACGGCCTCGTCACCGTGGCGGCCCTCGACACGACGGGCGCCCTGCTCGGTTCCTCGAACCGTGGCGGTCCCGCCCGGTGGCGGGCGCCGGGCGAGGTGGCGACGTGCGGTCTCGGC
>JAFAFZ010000450.1 GCA_023423215.1 Actinomycetes bacterium | reverse complement strand
CCGGCAGCGTCGGAACCCGGACTCGTCGGTATCGTCGGGGGTGCCAGGCGCACCCGGCGCTGCCGATCCCGCCCGGCGTCCCGCCTACCCAGGAGACACCCGCCATGCCACGTCCCGTGTGGAGTGGATCCATCAGCTTCGGCCTCGTCAACGTGCAGGTGAAGGCGTACAGCGCCGTGCGGGACCACCGCGTGCACTTCCACCAGATCGACAAGGGCAGCGGGTCGCGCATCGGCTACCAGAAGATCGCCAAGGAGACGGGCGAGATCGTCACGGCCGAGGACATCGAGATGGGCTACGAGGTGGCGAAGGGCCGCTACGTGATCTTCGACCCGTCCGAGATCGAGGCGCTGCGCCCGAAGACCACCCGCCTGGTGAAGGTCGACGACTTCGTCGAGATCGACGAGATCGACCCCGTCTACTACGACAAGACGTTCTGGCTGGCACCCGACGGCGACGCCGCGGCGCACGCGTACCCGCTGCTGCTCGAGGCGATGGAGGCCGAGGGCCGCATCGGCATCGGCACGGTCGTCATGCGCAACAACCAGTACCTGGCGGCGATCCGACCGCTGGACGGCGCGCTCGCCATGTCGACCATGCGCTTCGAGGACCAGATCGTCGCGCGGGAGGACATCCCCGGCCTGGACGTCGAGCGCGACGAGCCCACCGAGAAGGAGCTCGCGCTGGCGACGCAGATCATCGAGTCCCTGGCCTCCGAGTGGGACCCGGGCCAGTACCACGACACCTACACCGCCGAGCTGCGACGCCTGATCACGGCGAAGGACGAGGGCGACGAGATCGTCACCGAGGAGGAGCCCGCGGGCGCCAAGGTGCTCGACCTGATGGCCGCGCTCGAGGCCAGCGTCGCCGCCGCCCGGAGCGGGGACATGGACGCCGCTCGCGCCGAGATCGCCGCCGACGCCGATGACGGCGACTCCGACGACGGCGACTCGACGTCAGTGGACGAGGACCAGCCGGCGGCGTCCGCACGGAAGTCTCCGGCCAAGCGCCCGGCGAAGAAGGCCGCGGCGAAGGTGCCGGCCAGGTCGACCGCGAAGAAGCCGGCGGCCAAGAAGGCGGCCGCCAAGAAGTCGGCGGCGAAGTCGGCCGAGAAGGCACCGGCGAAGAAGCGTGCCAGCGCCTGATCCGGCGGCAGCGAAGCTCGCCGACTACCACCGCAAGCGGGACTTCGGTCGCACGCCCGAGCCGTCGGGTGCGGTGCCGGTGGACGGCGGCGACCAGCCGGTCTTCGTCGTGCAGCGGCACCGGGCGTCGCGACTGCACTACGACACCCGCCTCGAGATCGACGGTGTGCTCGTCAGCTGGTCCGTGCCCAAGGGCCCGACGCTCGACCCGTCGGTGAAGCGGTTGGCCGTCCGCACCGAGGACCACCCGCTCGACTACGCGACGTTCGAGGGCGTCATCCCGGCGGACGAGTACGGCGGCGGCGACGTCATCGTCTGGGACCTCGGCACGTGGCAGTACCGAGGTGACGGCACGGCGGCCGAGTCGCTCGCTGCGGGCGAGCTGCACTTCGACCTGTTCGGGCAGAAGCTGCGCGGACGGTTCGCCCTGATCCAGCGCGGTCGCAGCGGTGAGGCGGACGCGCGTCGGCAGTGGCTGCTCGTGCACAAGCACGACGACGACGCCGTGGACGGCTGGGACCCCGAGGCGTTCCCGCTGTCGGTCCTGTCCGGACGCACCAACGACGAGGTCAAGGCCGCCGGAGCGTCCGCGCCGGCCACTCCGGCCACTCCGGCCGCGCCCTCGAGCGGTGCGGCTGCCGCCGACGCCGCGGCGACGCCGCAGCTCGTGGACCACTCGGACGAGATCGCCGAGCTGGACGCGATGGGTCCGACGGGCACGTGGACCTTCGACGGTCGGGAGCTGTCGCTGACCAACCTGGACAAGGTCCTGTTCCCCGAGACCGACCGGTTCCCGGCGCGCACCAAGCGCGACCTCGTGCGGTACTACGCGCAGGTGTCGGACGTGATGCAGCCCTACCTGGCGGACCGTCCGCTGAACATGAACCGGTTCCCGAGCGGCATCGCCAAGAAGGGCTTCTGGAACAAGGCACGGCCGAGCCACACCCCCGAGTGGATCGGCTCGTGGCTCAACGAGTCCGCCGAGGACGACAAGACCCGCGAGTACTTGGTCGTCAACGAGCCGGCGGTGCTGCCCTGGTTGGCGAACCTGGGGGCGCTCGAGCTGCACGCCTGGACCTCGGCCATCCCCGACGTGCAGGCGCCGACCTACGCGCTCATCGACGTCGACCCGGGCACGTCCACCACCTGGGACGAGACGCTCACGCTGACCCGGCTCTACCGCACGGCGCTCGAGCACCTGGGCGTCGCGGGGTTCCCGAAGGTCACCGGTCAGCGCGGCACGCAGATCTGGGTGCCCATCGCCGTGGGCCCGAGCTACGACGACACGACCGAGTGGGTCGAGCGGCTGTCGCGTGCCGTCGGCTCGATCGTGCCGGACCTCATCAGCTGGGAGTGGAAGGTCTCGGACCGGGGTGGCAAGGCACGGTTGGACTTCACGCAGAACCGCATCTCGAAGACGCTGGTCGCGCCGTACAGCGTGCGGCCCGCTCCGGGGGCGCCGGTGTCGATGCCGATCAGCTGGGACGAGCTCGACGACCCCGAGCTGCGCCCGGACCGCTGGCACGTCGACACGGCGATCGAGCGCCTGGCGGAGCGCGGCGACCTGTTCGCCGGGGCGCTCACGACGCCCCAACACCTGCCCGACCTCACCTGAGTCGGCCGCCCCTCCCTGCTCGAACCGGGTGCGGATGCACCTGCCCTGGCGTGCGTTGCCGCGCCCGCTCCGCCGTTGGGACGACGAACCTCGCATTGCCCGTTGCATCATGCAACGGTTCGTCGTAGGTTCGTTTCATGACGCAACGTACCTGGCTGCCCAACCACCCCACGCTCCTCTCCGTGCATCCCCTGGCCGCCCTGCGCGCCCGGCACGCAGCGGTGCGGCTCCACCCGGGCCGTGCCCCGGCCGAGCTGGTCGCCGACGAGCTCGCGCTGATCGCGCAGCGGCGACTCGCGGATCCTCCGCCGCCGGGCGCCGCCCGCCCCGAGATCCGCCTGGTCACCGCGGAGGACCGACCGGCGATCGTCGAGATGGTGGCGCGCTGCAGTGCCGAGACCCTGCGGCGCCGGTTCCACGGACCCCTCGGCGATGCGTCGGCTGACCGCGTCGCCGACCTGCTCCAGTGCGGAGGTCGTGGTGCGGACCACCTGCTGGCCACGGTCGACGGCGCGGTGATCGGGCTCGGATCGCTGCACGTCGGGCGTCACGGCGACGGCGAGATCGCCGTCCTGGTCGAGGACGCGTGGCAGGGCGCCGGCATCGGACGCCGGCTCACCGGACGGTTGCTGCGGCGCGGGAGCGAGCGCGGCATGGCGACCGTCGTCGCGGACGTGATGCGGGAGCCGGCCTTCGTGCTCGAGCACCTGCACCGCGCCATCGCCGCTTCGTCGGTCGCGTTCGACGGGCCGACCGCGACGGTGCGCATCCCGCTCGCGTCGACGGCGTGCGTCGCCGGCTCCCCGCGTCCCGCGACCCCTGCGTAGGCTCGTGACGATGCGACGTTCCTCCTTCGCCGACATGAACTGCGCGGTCGCGCAGAGCCTCGAGCAGATCGGCGAGTGGTGGACGATGCTCATCCTGCGTGACGCGCTGCTCGGCGTCCGCCGCTTCGAGGACTTCCAGTCGCGCCTGGGCATCGCCCGCAACATCCTCTCGGCGCGGCTGGACACGCTGGTCGGCCACGGCGTGCTCGAGCGGCGTGTGTACTCCGAGCGTCCGGTGCGCCACGAGTACGT
>JAFAFZ010000447.1 GCA_023423215.1 Actinomycetes bacterium | reverse complement strand
CGCTCGACGTAGGGGTCGTCCAGGAAGTGCGCGTACCGGCCCGTCGGCTGCAGGTACTGGTCCTTGCCGTCGGGCCGGAGGCGCTTGTCGCGCTCGGCCCGGTACCGGGCGTGGAGCGCCTCGCGGTCGATCGGTCGTTCCGTGGTCGACATGCTCGTCCCCCTGGGAGCGTTCGGTCGGAGGCTACGGCAGCGGTGACGGCCCGGGCTCAGCGCTCGTCGTCGGGCACGCAGAGGCAGAACGGGTGGCCGGCCGGATCCACGAACACCCGCCACAGGTTGGGCGACGGCTGCACCTCGCTCTTGCGTGCGCCCAGCGCGAGCGCCGCGGCCTCGGCGGCGTCCAGGTCGTCGACGTCGAAGTCCAGGTGCGCCTGCTGCGGATGTGCGTCGTCGGGCCACGACGGCGCGACGTGGTCGGGTGCCAGCTGGAAGGCGAGGGTCACCGGCCCCTCGGCGCGCAGCTGGATCCAGTCCTCGTCGACCCTGCCCACGGGCCAGCCCGTGAGCGCCGAGTAGAACTCGGCCACCTCCCCCGGGTTCCGGCAGTCGAGGGCGAGCACGCTGAGGCGTCCGATCGGCGGCATCGACCCATCGTCGCGCGGACGACCCGACGCGTCCCCTCAGACCAGGCCGAGCAGCCCCGGGACGTCGCTCGCGACCACCGGCCGGGCGAACCACCAGCCCTGCGCCGCATCGACGCCGAGCTCGGCGACCGCCTCGTGCTGCGCGGCCGTCTCGACGCCCTCGGCCACGACGCGCAGGCCGAGCGCGTCGGCCAGCGCGACGATCGCCGCGCAGATCGCCCGGTCCTGGCCCTCCTCGCCGACGCCCGCGACGAACTCTCGGTCGAGCTTGAGGACCGACACCGGGAAGCGCTTGAGGTACGCCAGCGACGAGTAGCCCGTGCCGAAGTCGTCGATCGCCAGGGCGACGCCCAGTGCGGCCAGGTCGTCCAGCACCTTGCGGGCGGCTTCGCGGTCGGCCATCACGGCGGTCTCGGTGACCTCGGCGCAGAGCGCGCTGGGCTCCAGCCCGGACAGCTCCAGCTGTGCCGCGAGCTGGTGGACGAGCTCGTCGCTCGCGAGCTCTCCCGCCGAGACGTTGACCGACAGGTAGCCGTCCCAGCCGGCGGAGCGCCATCCGGCGGCGTCGTCGATGGCGGTGCCCCGCACGTACTCGCCGATCCGGTTCGCGTACCCGCTGATCTCTGCCACCTCGATGAACACCGACGGCGGCACCTCGCCCAGCTCCGGGTCGGTCCACCGCGCCAGCGCCTCGACGCCGACCACCCGGCCGTCGAGCGCGCAGATCGGCTGGTAGGCGACGGTGAGCCGGTCGGGGTGCGATTCGAGCGTCACGCGCAGCGCGTTCAGGACGTGCATGTACGACTCGGCCTCGTGACGGGCGTCGGGCGAGAACATCGCGGCGCGGTTCTTGCCGCCACGCTTCGCCTGGTACATCGCGACGTCCGCGTCCCGCAGCGTCTCCTCGGCGTCGAGCGACCCGTCCACCAGGACGATGCCGGCGGACGCCGTCACGGTGACCAGGTGCCCGCTCAGGACGTAGGGCTCGCTGATGGCAGCGACCAGGCGGTCCGCGACGCCGCTCGCGACCGCACCCGATCCGGGCAGCAGGACCACGAACTCGTCGCCCCCGAAGCGCGTCACGATGTCGTTGGGTCGCACCGCGGCGAGCAGCCGCGTCGCGACCTCTTCGAGCAGCTCGTCGCCGATGCCGTGCCCGAGCGTGTCGTTGATGAACTTGAAGTTGTCCAGGTCCAGGAAGACCAGACCGGCAGGCCCGCTGGCGCCGGTGCGGACCGTCTCGACCGCGCTCGCGACCTCGTCCAGCATCACCCTCCGGTTGCCCAGCCCGGTCAGCTCGTCGTGCAGCGCCTGGTACTCGAGCCGTGCCGCGAGCATGTGCGAGTCGGTGACGTCCTCGACGGTCCCGACGAAGCCGCCACCGCGTCCGTTGGGGGCGAAGCGAGCCTCGATCCGTCGCAGGGTGCCGTCGGGCCGCCGCACCGACAGCGGCAGCGGTCCGCCGTCCTCGCCGGCGAGCGCCGCCTCGATCGCGTCGGACGCGGCCTCGACGTCCGCGCCGTCGGCCAGCCCACCCAACCAGCCGAAGCCCCACAGGTCCTCGGGCTCGAGCCCGAACAGCTCGGCGCACCGGTCGTTGACGTAGTCGACGCGCATCCCCGACTCGGCGCAGAGGATGCCGGCCGGCGCGTGCTCGCAGAGCGTGCGGAAGCGGTCCTCGTGCTCGCGGATCGCGGCCCGGTGCGCACCCTCGACCGACGGTCGGATCGTGGCGACGACCCAGCCCCCGACGTGCAGCGCGTGCAGGTGCACCTGGGCCGACCAACCGATGTGGGTGACCGCGGCGAGCTCGATGGGGTTGCCGGTCGTCACGACGTCGACGAGCGCGACGGTGAGGTCGGCGCCGACCGGTCGCAGCAGGTCGTGCAGCGTCCGGTGCGCATGCGAGGCGAGCTGCTCGTCCGCGGTGGCGTTCGCCACCGACAGCACGCCGTCGCCGTCGCAGACGACCATCGCCCAGGGCGTCGTGTGGAACAGCCCGGTGGTGTCCGGGACGTTCTGGAGCGGGGTGACGGGGCTCACGAGGCGAGCACCTCGGCGAGCGCGGAGGTCTCCTCGGCCAGGCGTGGGCCGACCCGCTCGATGAACGAGTCGGTGACGCCCGCCGCGTCCAGCGTGAGCCGGGCGAGGTCGGCGCGATCTCCCACGCCGTCACTGCACACGATCTCGGCGAACGCCTCGCCGCACAGCAACGTCTCGACGAGCGGGTGCGGGGCGACCGTGACGCCGCTGACGCCGAGGTGGTGGTTGTCGACGGCGTTCACCAGCGGCTCGGGCAGGTGCCACGCACGCAGGATGCGCGACGCGACCTCGGCGTGGCTCGTGCCGTAGTGCAGCCGTTCCGCGTCCAGGCGCTCGAGCGTGTCGGACTCGGTGGTCTCGACGAGCTGCCAGCGGTCCGGGTCCAGCTGGCACATGACGCCTTCACCCAGGTCGTGCAGCAGGCCGACCGCGAACGCCTCGTTGGCGCTGACCCCGAACTGCCGGGCGACCAGGCTGGACGCATGCGCCACGGTCGCTGCGTGGTCCCAGAAGTCCTTCGGGACCGCGGCGTCCTCGTCGATGCCGGTGACCGCCGCCGCGGCCAGCGCCTGCACCGTCGCGAAGCCGACCGAGACCACCGCGCGGGCGATGGTCGTCACCCGGTTGCCTCGTGAGTAGTACGCCGAGTTGGCGATGCGGAGCAGTCGGGCCGAGAGCGCGGGATCGAGCTCGATCGTCGTCGCCAGCGCCGGGGTGTTCGTCTGTGGGTCGTCCGCGATCCACAGCACCCGCATGGCGACGCTCGGGTTCGAGGGCATGTCCTCCATCGCCGAGAGCAGCTCTTCGAGCTCGACGTGCGCGTCGCTGACGACGGGCTCGTCGGTGGCGATGCGTGGCGGAGGTGGTAGGAGCGCCATGGAGCGATCTCGGTTCTGGTGCGCGGGACCCGGACGGAGCCCGGTCGGTCTCCTCCCCCACGAATCGGCGTCCGTCGGACCCCGAGCACACTTGGCCGAAGATTTCTCCGCGCCGTGCCACGCAGCCGGCCGTCCCCCCGCTGCCCGAGCCCGGACGACGCCGGCCTCAGCGGGCGATGAGGGTGTTCTGGCGCAGCACCACCCACCAGCGGCCGTCACGACGGGCCAGCACGTAGTGGGCGACCATCGTGTGGTCCAGGTCGATGTCCACGCCCTCGGCGTCGGTGGCCGTCGCCAGCTTGCGCACGAGGGCGACGTCGTCACCGAGGAAGCGGACCTCGTCCACCTCGTAGCGGGCGTACTGGTCCGCCAGCGGTCCGGCGAAGAGGCGCCGGCTCGTCTCGAGCGCTTCGTCCCGGCCGCGGAGCACCGCTCCGGTGACGCCGACGGTCGTGACGTCGGCAGCGAAGTGGGCGACCAGCAGGTCGGCGTCGTGGGTGTTGAACGCCGTCTCGGTGTCCGTGACGATCCCGGTGATCTGGCGGAGGTCCTCGGCCCGACCGCCCGGACCGGGGCCGCCGCCGTCCTCGGGTGGAGC
>JAFAFZ010000422.1 GCA_023423215.1 Actinomycetes bacterium | reverse complement strand
GCGCCTCCTCGAGCGGGGGCGTGGTGGTGGTCGGCGACTGCGTCGTCGAGGCACCGGCCCAGGCCGGCGCGACGACGCTCGAGGCGGCCGCGACGACGGCACAGAGCACGGCGGCGAAGCACAACCGGGCGAGCGCTCGTCGGGTCATCGGGCCGCACACTACGGCGCTCCCGACCGTCGAGGGGGCACGGAGTGACGAGGATCGCAAGATTCCGGCCGGATCCCGTCCACCTGGCGTCCACCGTCCGGCCGCCCGCTGCTCGCCGGCTCAGTTCACCTGGCGCTCGCGGCCCTCCCAGTACGGCGCACGCAGCTTGAACTTCTGGAGCTTGCCGGTGGCCGTGCGGGCGAGCTCGTCGCGGAACTCGATCGAGGTCGGGCACTTGTACCGGGCGATGGTCGCCTTGCAGTGCGCCATCAGGTCCTCGTCGGTGGCCGACGCGCCGGGCACGAGCACGACGAGCGCCTTGATGGTCTCGCCCCAGCGGTCGTCCGGCACGCCGATGACAGCGACCTCGGCGACGTCGGGGTGCGAGAACAGCGTGTCCTCGACCTCGATGGACGAGACGTTCTCGCCGCCCGAGATGATGACGTCCTTCTTGCGATCCTGGATCGTCACGTAGTGGTCGTCGTCGATGAAGCCGCCGTCGCCGGTGTGGAACCAGCCGCCCTCGAGCGCGGCCTCGGTCTCGGCCGGCTGCTCCCAGTAGCTCTTCAGGATGACGTTGCCGCGGGCGAGCAGCTCGCCCTCGTCGTCGACGCGCATGCGGATGCCCAGCGCCGGCGCACCGGCGCGCACGAGCTTCGACGCGCGCTCGGCGGGGGTCAGCTCGTCCCACTCGCTGCGGGAGCGGTTCATGGTCAGGAGCGGCGCGGTCTCGGTCAGCCCGTAGATCTGGATGAACTCCCAGCCCAGCTCGGTCTCGACGCGCTCGATGACGCGGGTGGGCGGCGGCGCGCCGGCGACGATGATGCGCACGCGGTCCCGGCCGGGGACCTCGCCCTCCCACGTGGCCGCCGCGTCCAGCACCATCGACACGACCGCCGGCGCGGCGCACATGAACGTCACGCCGTGCTGCTCGACGCGCCGCAGGACCTCGGCGCCGTCGACCTTGCGCAGCACGATCTGGGGCACGCCCATGCCGGCGACCGCGAACGGCATGCCCCAGCCGTTGCAGTGGAACATGGGCAGGGTGTGCAGGTACACGTCGCGATCGCTCACGCCGGCCTGCCAGCCGAAGGTCGCGGCGTTGACCCACAGGTTGCGGTGCGTCATCTCGACGCCCTTCGGGCGGGCCGTGGTGCCGCTCGTGTAGTTGATCGTCGCGGTGGCGTCCTCGTCCGGCTCCCACGGCGTGGGCTCCAGGTCGAAGCGGAAGAGGAGCGCGTCGGTCTCGGTGCCGATCGTGAACTTCTGCGGCGCGGTGACCTCGGCCAGCGACTCCTCGAGCTCGGGGTCGACCAGCAGGACCTCGGCGCCGCAGTGCTCGACGATGTACTGCACCTCGGCGGGCGCGAGGCGGAAGTTGATCGGCACGGCCACCCGGCCCCACCCCGCCGCGCCGTAGAGCACGGTCAGCAGCCGGGCCGCGTTGTGCGACACGATCGCGACGCGTCCGCCGACCGGCACGCCCAGCGACTCGACGCCCGCGGCGAGCGCCGCGGCGTGCTCGTGCACGCGCCGGTAGGTGAGCCCCTCGAGCGGCGGCGCCACCTGGTCGGGTTCGTCGACGATGCCGACCCGGTCCCCGTAGACCAGGGCGGCCCGCTCGATGTGGTCGCGGATCGTCAGCGGCACCTTCATCGTTCCCCCTCGGGTCACGACGGACGGTAGCCGCGCCCTGCAGGCGTGCGATCGGCAGGTCGCGGACGAACGACGGGTCGCCGGATCCGTTCGCCCGGGGCACAGACGAGCGGGGCACGGCGACCCGGGTGGCGGGGGAGCCAGGTGCAGTCGTACCGCCCGCCGGTAACGGTGGGGAAACGCTCCGCTGCCAGCGCAGCTACCAGCGGAGCCCGGCGACCAGCACCGGCGACGGCGCCGGCAGCGTGACCAGCGGGGTCGACGACACCGGCAGCAGCAGCGGGCCCCAGCCGAACACCGCGTCGTCGCACAGCACCGGGTCGTCGGCGACGACCCGAGACTCGAGGTCGCGCAGCTCGGGGCCCGGGTCCAGGCCGACCTCGGCCAGCGTGGAGCGGGCCCGCTGGAGCGTCGCCAGGCTGTGGCGTCGCCGACGATCGCGGTGCAGGCCGAGCGCGAGCACCCACCAGGCCCGCTCGCGGAACGGGTGCGAGGCGGTCAGCTCCTGTGCCATGGCGACCGCCTCGTGCGTGCTGCCGGTCGCCAGGGTCGCCTCGGCGAGCACCTCGTGCAGTCCGGTGTGCAGCTCGACGAGCCGCTCCCGGTCGAAGACCGCGTCGTCGACGTGCTCCAGATCGCACCAGGGCCGCCCGCGCCACCGCGCGAGCGCGTGCCGGGCGTGGTGCACCGCGAGCGCGGGCTGGCCCGCGGCGAGCACCACGGTGGCGCGGCGCGCCTCGGACTCGAAGTCCCGGTGGTCGAGGTCGACCTGCGCGGGGTCGAGCCGGTAGCCGCTGCCGTGCCACACCACGGCGTCCTCGCCGAGCTGGCCGCGCAGGCGGTGGACCATGTTGGCCAGGCTCTTCGGCGCCGTGCGGGGCGGCCCGCCCGGCCACACGACCTCGAGCGCCTCGTCGCGGGTCGGGTG
>JAFAFZ010000389.1 GCA_023423215.1 Actinomycetes bacterium | reverse complement strand
CGGGGGGGGGGGGCCGGCGCCGGCCGCGCGGCGGCGGGCGAGCAGCCCGGCGATGACGAACACCACGTTCATGACGCCGTGCGTGCGGACCATGTCCGGGATCGACAGCGCCGGGACCGGCCAGTGGTTCGACGCCGCCCAGGCCACGGCGAGGGCCATCGGGACCCAGGGCGCCAATCCCGACACGACGAGGAGCGTGCGACCCGTCGCTCCGGCGACGGCCTCACGCAGCTGGAGCACCGCGGTCAGGTAGACAGCGACGGTCAGCAGGACGGCGCCACCCACCTGGGCGACCGGATGGTGGGTGACGAAGCCGAGGCCGATCAGTGGGGGAGCGGCGACGGCGAGGAGCACCGCCGCCCGCCGTGCCGCCCCTGGATGCCGCAGCTCTGTTGCCAGGCTGAGCGCTCCGACGCCGGCGTACGTGAAGTGGACCGCCGTGAGCTCGACGATCGGTTCGCCGATGCCGAACAGCATGTTGCCGCCACGCGACGCCACGAAGGCGCCCGACGCGACCAGCGAGAACGCCGCTGCAGCGAGCCGGGCCCCGGCGTCCAGGATCCCCGACCTCGCAGCGCCGCCGATCTCGCCCACCGTCATCATGCTGCGCAGCCGCACCACGACCACGCCGAGGGCGGCCAGGCACCACAGCGCTGCCACAGCGGCTGCTGCCGGCCCGGTCGGCAGCAGCATCGCAGCCAGCACGCCGGCGCACGCGACGATCCACCAGCGTGCATGACCGAGTGCCAGCGGGCAGACCACTGCTACTCCGAGGAGCACCACGACATCGATCAGCACCGTCCAACTCATGGCTCCTCCTCGTCTCGATCGATCTGCTCTCGATCCATCTTCTACCGATCACTCACACATCGTCCAGTGTGAGATCGGTCATATGCTGGTTCCATGGACTCCGAGCCGACGGAAGATGAGTTTCGGGTCGACGACCTCGCCCGCGCCGCCGGTGTGGCCACGACGACGATCCGCCTGTACCAGTCCAAGGGTCTGCTGCCGCCGCCCCGACTCGTCGGGCGCACCGGCTGGTACGGCGAGCGCCACCTGGCTCGGTTGCGGGTGATCGCACGCCTCCAGGACCAGGGCTTCTCGTTGGCCGGCATCGCGGCGCTGCTCGAACGGTGGGAACGCGGCGAGGACCTTGCGGATCTGGTGGGTGCAGAGGATCAGATCGGCGGCCTGCTCGGCCATCGCCAGGCGATCGAGCTCAGCTTCGAGCAGCTCCTGGAACGACTTCCGTCCGGGCCGCTCGACGGCGAGACGCTGCAGCGCGCGGCCCGGCTCGGACTGGTCACCGCGACCGAGGACGGCAGGTTCAGGGTCCCGGACGCCCGGTTCCTGGAGACCGGCTCGGCCCTGGCTCACCTGGGGGTGCCGCTGTCGGTCGTGCTCGACGAGTGGGAGCGCCTGCTCGAGATGACGGATGTGGTCGCCGAGCGGTTCGCCTCGCTGTTCGAGGATCAGGTGCTGCCCGCCGGGTGGCGGTCCGAGCTGTCCGGCGAGCAGGCCGCCGAGTTGGCTCAGACGTTGGACCAGCTGCGTACGACCGCCGAGCGGGTGCTGGTTGCAGCCCTCGACGACTCGATCGCCCGTGTCGCCGCAGCGCGGTTCGCCGAGCTGGTGCCGGACGGCGACGTGGCGGGCGACTGACGGTCTTCGACTGACGGTCGCAGACTGGCGTCGATGTCAAAGGGTTGTATGGATCAGTGCCACATGTGGCACTGATCCACACAAGCTCCGCTCGCCGGGTCGGTCTGATCCGAGGTCACGCCGCTGGGCGGCGGCATCCGCCGCTCAGCGACGCACGTTCGGCGGCGCAGCTGTCGCTGCGGGTGGTCTTCGCGTTTGTCGGCGGTCCGGGCGCGTCGGCTAGTGTCTCTCGGCGCCCCTCGGGGCGGCATCACCTTCGGGGGTGGTGTAATTGGCAACACAACTGGTTCTGGTCCAGTTATTGGGGGTTCGAGTCCTCCCCCCCGAGCCAGCGCTCAGCACAAGATCTCCGGAGCGATCCGGTGAGACCAGCCCCCATCGTCTAGCGGCCTAGGACACCACCCTCTCAAGGTGGCGGCACGGGTTCGAATCCCGTTGGGGGTACCAGCACAGAAGCCCTTGACAGGGCGCCGGGATCGGCGCCAGGTCAAGGGTTTCGGCCATTTTCTTGTCCCATGCGCACGGTCGCCGCGTGTCGCACGCCGCCCGTCGCCGTTCGCAAGGCGTCGTCGATGACCAGGTTCGGCGCGGCCGGTCCAGATCGGGCCGTTCGTCGGGCACGTCGCGAAAGCTCCAGCCCGCTCCTGCCTCCAGCCGGCGTGCACGACTCCGTGGAGTGGGCGAACGACCGAGAGCCGTGATCTGGGTCGCCGATCGTCCGCTCTGCGCACCCGATGGCCACAGCCCGTTCGAGCTCGGATCGAGTCACCGCGATCGTGCGTGGCCAACCCAGGTGAAACGGAACGGGCCCGTGGCGCGATCTGTCAACGGGGAACGCGGTGCGGGAGGGACCACGACGCTCATCAGAGGTTCCACTCCCTCCAGCCCGACCTCGTCGGGAGGATCGCCGATCCAACTCGAGCCGATCAGGAGGTCGAACCATGACCGCCACCGTGCAGGCCGCCACCGCGAGCGTCATCGAGGAGTGCACGACGGCCGAGTGCGGCTCGGTCGAGTCCCTCGCGACGCCCAGCGAGGAGTGCTTCGAGCCGCATCGCGTTGCAGCCCACCTCGACCTGCACGAGATCGGAGACAGGTGCTCATGACCCGTCGAACCGAGATCATCGTCTTCGTCGTCCTGGCCTGCGTCGTCACGGTTGCGCTGAGCTTCCTCCTGCCGG
>JAFAFZ010000365.1 GCA_023423215.1 Actinomycetes bacterium | reverse complement strand
TGGCGGCGCGAGACGACCACGCTCGGCCCGGCGAAGCGGGACCGGGTGAACACGGCGGCCGAGGTGCAGGGCTCGGTCGAGGCCAGCACCACGAAGTCGTCGCTGTCGTCCTTGATGCCGATGTTGGCGACGTGGGCACGGAACCCGCGGGGCAGCTCGACGGGCGTGGCGGGGTCGTGTGCGGTGCGGGGGAGCGAGGTCTCGGTCATGGCGACCGAAGTCTGGCACCGGCCGAACCGGGATGCGCGCGGCGTTGCGCATCCGCTACCGTGGTCCACATGTCAGGATCAAAGTCTCAACATATGGGAACCGATGGCCGTTCCGGCAAGGCTGGCGTCGACGACCTGCCGGCGTGGGACGGTGCGAGCTACGCGGCGAACACGTCGCACCACCGCCTCCACGACGACCGCTTCGTGGCGGCGCTGGCGCTGCGCGGTGACGAGCGGATCCTCGACGTGGGTTGCGGGTCGGGCGACCTGACGGCCAAGCTGGCGGCGCTGGTCCCGGACGGAGAGGTCGTCGGCCTGGACCCGCAGCCCTCGCTGCTGGAGCAGGCCGAGCGCGTCGCCCGTCCGAACCAGCGCTTCGTGCAGGGTGCGGCGCAGACGATGGACGCCGCCGTGGCCGGGTTGGGCGACGACCGGCCCTTCGACGTCGTCCTGTCCCGGGCGGCGCTGCACTGGGTGCCCTTGCGCGACCACCCGTCCGTCCTGGCCGCCGCCCACTCGGTGCTGGCTCCGGGCGGCCGCCTGCGCCTGGAGATGGGCGGCCACGGCAACATCGCCACGACCATGGCCCGGCTGGACCGGTGGTCGGCCCCGCTCGGCGGTCCGGTCGAGCCGTGGTGCTTCGCCGATGCCGGCACGTACCTCGGCCTGCTGGAGCGGGCCGGCTTCGTCGTCGAGCCGAACGACGTGCTGACCGTCGCACAGCGCCGGGCGTTCGACCGCGACGGGCTGATCGGGTGGTTCACCTCGCAGGTCGAGCAGGCCTACACCCACACGATGTCCGCCGACTCGGCCGCCACCTTCCACGACACCGCGGTGGCCGGCATCGACGAGCTGCGCCACTGGGACGGCACCTACGACCAGACCTACGTCCGGCTCGAGGTCCTGGCCCAGCGGGCGGCCGAACCGGGCCGGTGGTCCGGCGGTAGCGTCGCAACATGACCCGCTTCGACTCGGCGCTCGACGTCGCTGCCGCGATCCGTGCCCGCCAGATCAGCCCGGTGGAGGTCCTGGACCACTACCTGGCCCAGGTCGACACCTTCGACCCGACGCTGAACGCCTTCGCGCTGCGCGACGACGAGCGTGCGCGCGCCGACGCGGTCGCCGCCGGCGAGCGGCTGGCGAACGAGCCGATCGACGAGCTGCCGCCGTTCCTCGGTGTGCCGATCCCGATCAAGGACCTGAACGACGTCGCGGGCTGGCCGACCTCGCACGGCTCGAACGGCGTGTCGGACGAACCGGTCGACGTCGACTCGCTGCCGGTCACCCGCTTCCGCTCCGCCGGGTTCGTCCTGATGGGCAAGACGACGACCCCCGAGTTCGGCACGATCTCGGTGACCGAGAGCGATCGCTTCGGCGCGACGCGCAACCCGTGGAACCCCGCCCACACCCCGGGCGGCTCCTCCGGCGGGGCGGGCGCCGCGGTCGCTGCCGGCATGGCGCCGATCGCGCACGCGTCGGACGGCGGCGGCTCGATCCGCATCCCTGCGTCGTGCAACGGGCTCGTCGGGTTGAAGCCCAGCCGCAACCGCGTGACCGACTGGTGCGAGGAGATGACCGCAGCGGCGACCTCGGGCGTCGTGAGCCGCACCGTGGCCGACTCGGCCGCCGCGCTGGACGTCCTGGCCGCGCCGGACCCGGGTGCGTGGAACGTCGCCCCGCCGCCCGAGCGCTCGTTCGCTGCCGAGGTCGGTACCGCACCCGGTCGCTTGCGCATCCGGGTGGCGACGTCGAACGCGCTCGGCATCGAGGTGAGCCCTGCCTGCGTCGACGCCGCGACCCGTGCCGCGGACCTGCTGTCCGACCTCGGCCACGACGTCGTCCAGGACGATCCGACCTGGCCCGACGCGGGCGCGTTCCTCGAGGCCTTCCTGACCGTGTGGGCCACGATCAGCGCCGGCATCGAGGGGCTGGACGTCGATCGCATCGAGCCGCACAACCGAGCGAACTGGGACCAGGCGATGGCGACGTCGTCGATCGACTTCGCCCGCGCCGAGATGCGGCTGCAGCGTGCGTCACGCCTGCTGACCGAGCAGTTCGGCCGCGACTTCGACGTGCTGGTCACGCCGACGATGGCGATCGAGCCGCCCGAGGTCGGTTGGATCTGGAACGGGTCCGACGTCGACCCGAACATGCCGCTGTTCAACGCGACGCCGATGGCGGCCTACACCGCCATGTTCAACGTCACCGGCCAGCCGGCGCTCTCGCTGCCCCTGCACCAGTCCGAGTCAGGTCTGCCGGTCGGTGTGCAGTTCGTCGCCGCCCCGTGGTCCGAGGCGGTGCTGCTGCGACTGGGTTCGCAGATCGAGGCCGCCGCGCCGTGGGCGGACCGCTGGCCGGCGCTCGTCGGCTGACGATCCTGCGGGCCCGCCCGCCCGTCGTGTCGTCGGCGCGTCGGTGGGGCCCGTCGGTGGGCCTGGTCGACACGTCGGTCGGGTGGTGCGGTTGGGGGTCCGGGTCGACACGTCGGTGGGGCCCGTCGGTGGGCCCGGACGACACGTCGGTCGCAGGCACGTGGATTCGGCGGCGCCGGCTGCTCGGTATCAGGGAGTGCCGGTGGCGCTGTCGGCCGGTCCGCCCGCCGCGCCGGCTCCGCCCTGCGACTGGGCGGCCTGCTGCTGCTGGGCGATGAGGCTGCCGACGGTCGTGATCGAGGTGACCGTCGCGCCGTTCTGCTCGGGCCACGTGGCGCCGGCCAGCTGGCGGTCCTCCCACAGCAGCTCCCGGCGCTCCTCGCCGGTCGCCCGGATCGAGTGCACCGACACCTCGGGGGCGGCGCTCGAGCCGGCGATGCTGGTCACGTACACGACGCCCTCGTGGATCAGGTTCAGCCCGGTGCCGGCGAACCGACCGCGCTCGGTGGGGTGGTGGTCATGCGGGCGGACGACCAGGATCGCCTCGTCGCCGGCAGCCTCGTCGCGCTGGGTCAGCAGCGCGGTGCCGTCCGCGTCGAGGGACTCGAGCAGCACGCCCTCTTCGTTCTCGACCGGCGCGTCGGTGTGATCGCCGACCATGTCGACCCGCACGTAGGAGCTGGCCATGCCCTGGTCGAGCTGCAGGTGCAGCATGCTGCCCCGCACCCACGCCCGTGACACGACGGCGCCCGTGCCGCCCTCTTCCAGCGGCAGCGAGTCGGCCGGCGCCGGGACGGTGAGCACCTTGGACAGGTGGTGTGCGGCGTCGGGCCGCCAGATCTCGACACCCGCCGGGTCCGTCCCCGTCGCGGCGACCTCACGCAGGACGATCAGGCGCCCGTCGGCGGTGCCGGCGCCGACCTGGCCCTCGAGCAGCACGTGCGGCTCGTCGTCACCGGGGACCCACTCGCGCACCGAGCTGTCGGCCAGCTCCTCGCCGTAGGACAGGTAGGTGATGTCCTCGCCGGTGTCGACGGGGACGAGGTAGTAGCCGGAGTCGATCTCGGTGACCTCTGCGTCGTCGGGGTCGACGTAGGAGAGCGTGGTGAACGGTGTGCCGTCGCTCTCCTCGCTGGTGGCCGCGTCGGTGCTGATGATGACGAAGCCGGTCGCCTCGGCGCTGACGGTCGAGACGTCCATGTAGGGGAACGTCGCGGTGCGGCCGACCTCGGAGCCGTCGGTCGCGTCGAGCACGACGCCCTGGACGCCGTCGGCGACCTCGACCGTGGCGAACACCTTGGCGCCCGCGGACAGCACGACCGCGTTCAGCACGGTGCCGTCGAGCTCGACCTCGTCGTCCCGGTCGTGGCGCAGGTCGCGGATGGTGAGCGCGCCGCCCTCGTCACCCGAGGCGTTCGGCCAGGACACGACCCAGCGCTCGTCCGAGCTGATGGCGCAGGACCCGGTGCCCACGTCCTCGGTCTCGGTGGCCGAGGTGGCCAGGATGCAGCCGTCGCTGGTGCGCACGTAGGCACCGCGGCGCAGGACCGTCGTCTGGACGTTGGTCGCCGTGGCCAGCACGTCGGGCTCGTCACCGGGTCGCACGCCGATCAGGCTGCTGCGCGTGGCGTCGGAGTAGGACAGCAGGTCGGCCCCGGACCACGTGCGGCCCAGGCCGTTGACCCAGGTGGTGCCGTCCTCGACGCGGGTGGCGATCGAGTTGGGTCGCAGGGCGGACTCGATGACGAGGCGCTCGTCGTCGAGCTCCTCGCCGGGTTCCGCCGACCAGATCCTCACGCCGTCGGGCGAGCTCGGCGTGCCCTCGGCGACGAGCAGCGTGCCGCCACCGCCGGTGCCCGCGCAGCCGGCGCCGAGCACCACCAGGGCGAGGAGCGCACCGCCGCGGACGAGGGTCGTGCGACGGCGGCTCGAGGGGCGGCGGGACGGGCGGGTCGTGGAGCGGCGGGAGGTCGTCCCGTCCGTGCTGCGCTGCATGGCACAGCACCGTAGAGGACCCGCCCGTGCGACCCGCAACGGACACCGGGCGCGCTCCGTGGCGCTCCTGAGGGCCTGCATCGAGAGGCGTCGGGGGCGGAATGGGGTGCCGGCGGGGTGCACCGTAGGATCGCCGCGATGACGGCCACCACGATGGACGGCGAGGCGCTCGCCGCAGCTCTGAAGGACGACATGCGGGTGCGTGTCGAGCGGTTGGCGGAGCGGGGGATCACGCCCGGACTGGGCACGATCCTGGTGGGCGACGACGGGCCGAGCGCCAAGTACGTCGGCATGAAGCACCGCGACTGCGCCGACCTCGGGTTCGTGTCGGTCGACCGGCGCCTGCCGGCCACGGCGACCCAGGCCGAGGTCGAGGCGGCCGTCGACGAGCTGAACGCCAACCCCGCGGTCGACGCGTTCATCGTGCAGTACCCCTTCCCGAAGGGCTTGGACTACGGCGCCGCTCTGCTGCGCGTCGACCCGGCGAAGGACGCGGACGGGCTGCACCCGACGAACCTCGGCCGGCTGGTCATGGGCGAGCCGGCCCCGCTCGCCTGCACGCCGCGCGGCATCGTGCACATGCTGCACTCCTACGAGGTGCCCGTCGCGGGCCAGCACGTCGTGATCGTCGGCCGAGGCCTGACGATCGGTCGGCCGCTGGCGAACCTGCTCGCGCTGAAGTCGCCCGAGGCGAACGCGGCTGTCACGGTCGTGCACACCGGGATCGAGGACATCGGCGCGTACACGCGCACGGCCGACATCGTGATCGCAGCGGCGGGTGCTCCGGGCCTGATCACCGCCGACATGGTGCGCCCCGGTGCCGCCGTGGTCGCCGCCGGCGTGAGCTTCGTGGACGGCAGGGCCGTGAGCGACGTCGACGACGGTGTGGCCGAGGTCGCCGGCTGGCTCTCGCCCCGCATCGGCGGCGTCGGCCCGCTGACCCGGGCGTTCCTGCTCCTCAACACCATCGAAGCCGCAGAGCGCGCCGCCGGCTGACGTCGCTCGTCGGGTTGGCCCCTGCGTTCCGCGCCGCCTGTCCGAGCGATCGACGTGTCGGTAGGGCCCACATCCGGGCGAGGGCGACCCGTCGAGACGTGTTCGTCCGGTGCCGGTGGGCTCGAAGTGTCGGTCGGGTCCCCATGTGGACCTGGGCGACGCGTCGGGGTGGGCGATCGAACGGG
>JAFAFZ010000346.1 GCA_023423215.1 Actinomycetes bacterium | reverse complement strand
CGCCGAGACCGGGGCGGTCGAGGGGCCGCTGTGGCCACGCTTCATCTTCCCGATCCTGTTCATGCTCTACGAGACCGTGCTGATCGGCCGGTACGGCCAGACGGTCGGCAAGGCGCTGTTGCGGGTGCAGGCGGTCGACTGGCGGCGTGGCGGACTCGCCAGCTACCAGCAGGCGGCCATCCGTGCGGTCGTGCCCGGCGTGTTCCTGCTGCTGGCGGTGCTGGGCGGCGCGTTCAGCTACCTGCAGTTCGTCGCGATCCTGATCTACCTGAGCTCGCTGATGGACGTGCTGTTCCGCGGCTGGCACGACAAGGCGGCCGCCACGATCGTGCTGAGCCGGCCCCGACAGACCTGAGGGGTCGGGAGGCCGGCGCCGTCACATCGTCTCGGCGAAGCTGACGACGCCCTCGCCACGCAGGGCGTTCTTCAGCAGCTTCCCCGACGCGTTGCGGGGCAGCTTGCCGTCCCAGCGCTGCACGTAGGTCGGCACCTTGAACTCGGCCAGCGCCTCGCGCACCCACCGACGCACCTCGTCGTCGCTGATCTCGGCCTCCGGGGCGACCTCGATGACGGCCTTGACCTCTTCGCCGAGCGTCTCGTGCGGCACGCCGATGACCGCGGCGTCCGCGATGGACGGGTGCTCGACCAGGCGGTTCTCGATCTCGACGCAGTACACGTTCTCGCCGCCGCGGATGAGCATGTCCTTCGCCCGGTCGGTGATGAACAGGTAGCCCTCGTCGTCGAGGTGGCCGACGTCGCCGGTGTGGAGCCACCCGTCGATCACCGTCGAGGCCGTGGCCTCGGGCTTGTTCCAGTAGCCCGGCATGATGATCGGGCCGCGCAGGAGCACCTCGCCCGTCTCGTTCGGGCCGACGTGGGTGCCGTCGGGCGCCATGATCGCGATGTCGACCGTCGGCATCGGCAGCCCGACCGAGCTGGGCTTGCGCAGCCCGTCCGCGCCGGTGAGCGTCGTGGCCGCGGAGCTGGACTCGGTGAGGCCGTACGCGTTGGTGGTCGAGCGGATGTTCGGGAAGGTCTCGCGGATGCGGCGCTGCATCTCGTCCGCCGACGGCGAGCCGCCGAAGCTGACGCTGATGACCGAGCTGGTGTCGTAGTCGTGTCGCTCGGGCGCCTCGCACACCCGCCAGACCATCGTCGGCACCGCGGTCCAGATGGTGACGTGCTCGCGCTCGATGAGCTCGAGCGCGCCGACCGGGGTGAACTTGCCCTCGAGCATGACCAGCTTCAGCCCGCCCATCAGGCCGACCACGAGCGTCGAGTGGCAGCCGGCCACGTGGAACAGCGGCGCGGTGAACAGCGCGACCGGCTGGCTCCCGGGCGGGGTCAGGCTCCGGCTCTCGTCACCGTCGGCGAGCTCGGTCTCGAGCATCGAGTTCGACGTCAGGGTGAACACCGTGTTCTGCAGGTTGGCCACCATGTTCCGGTGGGTGCAGATGGCCCCCTTCGGCTTCCCGGTGGTGCCCGAGGTGTAGAAGATCACCGCCGGGTCGGCCTCGTCGATCGGGACGTCGGGCAGCACGTCGGTCGGCTCGGCGACCAGCTCCTCGAAGCGGTGCAGCTTCTCGCTGACCACGCCGTCGACGGCGACGTCCGCCGGGTCCGCGTCGATCAGGTAGACCCGCTCCAGGGTGTCGATGTCGTCGACGCGGTCCGCGATGCGCTCGAAGCGCCGACGGTCCGCGACGAGCACCTTGGCGCCCGAGTCCTCGAGCCCGTAGACGATCTCCTCGGTCGTCCACCAGCCGTTCAGGCCGACGAGGACGGCGCCGATGTCGACCGTGCCCCAGAAGGTCGTGCACCACTCGGGGGAGTTCTGCGCCAGGACGGCGACGCGATCGCCGCGTGCGACGCCCGCGTCGAGCAGCGCCCCGCTGACCGAGTTGGCCCCAGCGACGAAGTCGGCGAAGGTGATGCGCCGGTCGCCGAAGACGATGAACTCCTTGTCGCCGTGCAGCTGGCCGAACTGGGCCACGACGCGCAGGCTGTCGAAGCGCTGGGCGTAGACCTTCATCTCGACGCCGTCGACCGCCTCGGTGACGATCTCGAACTGCGCGCCGGGAGCCGTCAGCTCCGACCGGATGCGCCGCAGCACGTCGCCGGGAGCGGAGTGGTCCAGGTCCTGCGTCGTCGACATGTGATCCCCCTGGTTGACGTCGAGCGAGGCGCGCACGCGGCAGTCCCCCCGCCATCCGTGCGCGCGGGAGGAGTCTGCCAGGGATCGGGGGACGATGTGCCGCACGGCACATCGACGGCGGTGCGGGTCAGCCGAGCTTCGAGAGCACGAAGTCGACGCACGCGGTGAGCGCTGCGACGTCGGCGGGGTCGATCGCCGGGAACAGCGCCACGCGGAGCTGGTTGCGCCCGAGCTTGCGGTACGGCTCGACGTCGACGAGGCCGTTGTCGCGCAGGATCGCGGCGACGGCCGCGGCGTCGACCGACTCGTCGAAGTCGATCGTGGCGACCACGTGGGAGCGCTTGGCGGGGTCCGTGACGAACGGGGTGGCCAGGGGGTGCGCGTCGGCCCAGTCGTAGATCGTGGCCGCCGAGCGGTCGCAGCGGCCCGCCGAGAAGTCGAGCCCGCCGTTCTCGTTGAACCAGTTCACCTGCTCGGTCGCCAGGAACAGCGTCGCCAGGGCGGGGGTGTTGTAGGTCTGGTCCTTGCGGGAGTTGTCCAGGGCGGTGCCCAGGTCGAAGAAGGCCGGCACCCAGCGGTCGCTGGCCGCGATGCGCTCGATGCGCTCGATGGCGCGGGGCGAGCAGGCGGCCAGCCAGAGCCCGCCGTCCGAGGCGAGGCACTTCTGCGGGGCGAAGTAGTACACGTCGACCTGCGAGGGGTCGAAGCGGAGACCGCCGGCGGCCGAGGTCGCGTCGACGAGCACGAGCGAGTCGGCGTCGGCGCCCTCGGGGCGCTGGAGCGGCATGGCCACGCCGGTCGAGGTCTCGTTGGGGGTCAGGCAGTAGGCGTCGATGCCCTCGGCGGCGACGGCCGTGGGGTGGTCGCCCGGATCGGCCGAGATGATCTGCGGCTCGCCCAGGTGGGGCGCGGCGGCCGCCGCCTTGCCGAACTTGGACGAGAACTCGCCGAAGCTCAGGTGCTGGCTGCGCTGGTCGATCAGCCCGAACGTCGCGGCGTCCCAGAACGCGGTCGTGCCGCCGTTGCCCAGCAGGACCTCGTAGCCGTCCGGCAGCGAGAACAGCTCGGCGAGGCCGTTGCGCAGCTCGCTCACCTTGAAGCGCACCGCCGCCTGGCGGTGGCTGGTGCCCAGGTAGTGGCTCGCGGAACCGGCCAGCATCTCGACGGCCTCGGGGCGGATGCGCGACGGGCCGCAGCCGAAGCGTCCGTCGTGGGGGAGGAGGTCGTCGGGGATCGCGATGTCCTGGATGGGGGTGCTCACGAGACAGAGTCTCGCGGGCGACGGGAGCGGTGGCGAACCCGTTCGGGGGTCGACCGGACGCCCGGGTAGCGTTCCCGACATGACCAACGCAGCCCCCTCCCCGGCGCGCATCGCACGCCGAGTCGCCGCCATCACGCCGTCCGCGACCCTGGCGGTCGACAGCAAGGCGAAGACGCTCAAGGCGGCGGGCGAAGCGGTCATCGGGTTCGGTGCGGGCGAGCCGGACTTCGCCACCCCGGACTACATCGTCGAGGCTGCCGCGGCGGCGTGCCACGATCCGAAGAACCACCGCTACACGCCCGCCCCGGGCCTGCCCGAGCTACGTGCGGCCATCGCGGCCAAGACGCTGCGGGACTCGGGCGTGCAGGTCGCACCGGAGCAGGTCGTGGTCACCAACGGCGGCAAGCACGCGGTCTACTCGGCGTTCACGGTCCTGCTGGACGAGGGCGACGAGGTCCTGCTGCCCGCCCCGTTCTGGACCACCTACCCCGAGCCGATCGCCCTGGCGGGCGGCGTCCCGGTGCTGCTGCCCACCGACGAGACGACCGGCTTCCGGGTGACGGTCGACCAGCTCGAGGCCGCCCGCACCGAGCGGACGAAGCTGCTCGTGTTCGTGTCGCCGTCCAACCCGACGGGCGCCGTCTACCCCCGCGACGAGATCGAGGCCATCGGCCGCTGGGCCCTCGAGCACGGCATCGTCGTCGTCACCGACGAGATCTACGAGCACCTGGTCTACGGCGACGCCGTGCACCACAGCATCCAGGCCGTCGTGCCCGAGCTGGCCGACCAGTGCGTCATCCTGAACGGCGTCGCCAAGACCTATGCGATGACCGGCTGGCGCGTCGGGTGGCTCATCGGCCCGTCCGACGTCGTGAAGGCGGCGACGAACCTGCAGACGCACCTGACCTCGAACGTGTGCAACGTCGCCCAGCGCGCCGCGCTCGCCGCCGTCGAGGGCGACCTGAGCGCCGTCGAGGAGATGCGAGCGGTGTTCGACCGCCGGCGCCGCACGATGCACCAGCTGCTGAACGCCATCCCCGGCGTGACCTGCCTCGAGCCCGAGGGCGCGTTCTACGCGTACCCGAACCTGACCGGTCTGCTCGGCGTCGACCTGGGCGGCGCGACGGCGTCGACCACGGTCGAGCTCGCCGACCTGGTGCTCGAGCGGGCGAAGGTCGCGTTCGTGCCCGGCGAGGCGTTCGGCTCGCCCGGCTACGGCCGCTTCTCCTTCGCGCTGGGCGACGATGACCTGGGCGAGGGCATCGGTCGCCTGGGCGACCTCGTCGCCGGCACCCTGTGAGCGACGGGCTCCTGTGATCGAGGCGCCGTACGGGTCCTGGTCCTCGCCGCTCTCGCCCGAGCAAGCCGCCGCAGCGAGCGGCCGGTTCGGCGGGCTCGCGTGGGGTGGCGACGAGGTCCTCTGGATCGAGACCCGCCCCGGCGACGACGGACGTGCCGCCATCCTGCGGGAGGGCGGCGAGATCGGCCCGCCCGGCGCGCTCTCGGCGCGCAGCCGCGTCAACGAGTACGGCGGCGGCGCCATGTGGACCGGACCGGACGGGGCGGGCGGCGAGCGCCTGTTCTGGGTCGGCGCCGAGGACCAGCGGCTGTACCGCCTGGACCTGGCCGACCGCGTGCTGCGGTTGCGCCCGCTGACGCCGGCGCCTCCGGTGCCGCGGGCGTGGCGCCCCCCCGCAGGGGTCGTCGCGCCGGACGGGGGGTGGGCG
>JAFAFZ010000325.1 GCA_023423215.1 Actinomycetes bacterium | reverse complement strand
TTGGCTAGAGCACCTGCTTTGCAAGCAGGGGGTCGTGGGTTCGATTCCCATCCGCTCCACTCACCGGATCCCGCCGAACCCGGCGTGGGGGTACCTGCCGGGCGTGCGCGACTGCACCCCGCTCCCGGCTCAGGAGCCGAGGGCCTCGCGCCGCAGGACCTCGGCGCTGGCACGCACCCGGCGGTCGCGGTCCAGCAGACCGAACGCCGCGTCGGGGTCGTACCCGTGGAACCACTCGTAGTTGTCGACCGCCGTCCAGTGGAACAGCCCACGCACGTCGATGCCCGAGTCCAGCGCCTCCTGCACGACCTGGAGCCCTCGCCGCAGGTAGTCGGCGCGCTGGGCGTCGTCGGAGGTGCCGATGCCGTACTCGGCGACCAGCAGCGGCGTCCCGGGCAGCTCCGCGTGCAGGCGGTCGAGCACGACGCGCAGCCCCTCGGGCCAGATCCCGTAGCCGAGCGGCGACACCGGAGCGTCCTCGGGGTGGATCACGAGCGATCCGGCCCGGAACCCCATGCACGTGTAGTAGCTGAAGCCGATCAGGTCGAAGGCGCCGGCCAGGTCGGGCCGATCGATCGGATCCCGCCCTGGCAGCCGCAGCACCCCGTCGCGGAAGAGACCGAGTCCCGGCGCCCACTGGTCCGCGTACCAGTCGTCCACGGCGGCGGCCGTCGCAGGCTCGTCGTCCAACGCGACGGCGCCGGTGAGGCCGAAGATCGACGACACCGGACGTCCGGTCGCGCGCAGGCGCACGGCGGCCTCGGCGTTGGCCTGCTGGACGGCCTCGTCCACGATCGCCGTCTCCGTGGCGTCGTGGTGCGCCGGCGGGAACGGACCCCCGCCGTAGTGCAGCCGCGCGTAGTAGTTGGCCTCGTTGATCGGCTGCCACCCGCCCGCCAGGTCGCCGAAGGTCTCGGCCATCCGCTCCACGTGCCGGGCCCACGCCCCGGTGCGGCCGGTCGGGTTCAGGAAGCCGCCGTCCGCAGCGAACCACCGGGGCAGGGTGAAGTGGTGGAGCGTGATCCACGGGGTGATGCCGGCGTCGTGGGCGGCGGTCAGCACCCGGCGGTGGTGCTCGACGGCGGCGCCGTCGATCGTGCCGGGTTCGGGCTCGATGCGGGCCCACTCGATCGACAGCCGGTGGTGCGTCAACCCGAGGTCCGCCAGCAGCGCGAAGTCCTCGGCGTAGCGGGTCGAGAAGCCGTTGCCGTCACCGGAGGCGGGCGCTCTGCCGGCCTGCTCCCAGGCCCACCAGTCGGACGACGGCGCAGCGCCCTCGCACTGCGTCGACGACGCGCCGCTGCCCCACATGAACCCGTCCGGCCACTGCATGGCCCGAGTCTCCTCCAGGGACGACGGCGGGGGGCGGGCAACGAGGCGCGATGCCGTCCCGGTCAGTCCTTCTGGGCGTTGATGTTGTCGACGAGGCTCGGCGTGTCGCGTCCGTGCTCGTGGGCGGAGCGCGTGGCCTTCGCCTTCTGCGCAGGGGTGAGCGGGGTGGAGCGCCGCTTCGGGTTCTCCTTCTCCCAGATCTCCTTCTTCGACGAGCCCTTCTTGGATCCGGCCACGGTGCACCTCCGTGCGGTCGACGTCGTGGAACGGTGGCCTCGTACCCCGGGTGCCCCGTCGATCCACCTCCGGACGGAGGAGGGGTCGGGACGGCCCTCAGCTGGACTGCTGCACCGCCAGCAGCAGCAGGGCGAACTGCCCGGCCATCGCGACCTGGTCGGGCCCTCGCGGATCGAGCCGGGTCTGGAAGGCGACGCCGTTGGCCACCGAGAGGATGAGCGACGCCATCGCCGGTGGGTCGACCCACGCCGGCACGGCGCCCGCCGCCTGCAGCTCCTCGATGGTCCCCGCCAGCCGTGCCGAGATCGTGCGGTGGATGCGCAGCGCGCTGCGGCGGTACTTCGCGTCCCGGGTCGCCAGGAGCAGCGCCTCGAGGTACACGACGGTGTCGCGCCGGGAGCGCTCGAACTCGGCGAGCAGCTCCTGCACCGCCCCCAGCATGCGCTGCGCGGGGTCACCCGGCTCGTCCAGCGCGTCGAGCACCGGGGTGACCCTCCGGCGGATCTCGTCGAAGAGCGCCTCGGCGACGAGCTCGTCCTTGGATCCGAAGTGGTACGTGATCGCCGCCAGGTTGGCCCCGGCCTCGGAGGTGATCTGACGAGAGGTCGCCCCGGCCAGCCCGTGGTCCCGCACCACGGACCTGGCGGCGTCCAGCAAGGCCGCTCGCGTCCGCTCAGAGCTGTTGCTGTTGCTGTTCTCATTCATACGTTCGTATGATAGTTGCGTGAGCAGCACATCGCAGACGGTCGTCGAACGACGGGTCGGACCGCCGTGGCCGACGTCGGACGGGCGTTGCACCGATCCGGTGCAGCGAGCGTGCATGGTGCACCGCTGGGACGAGCTGACCTTCCTGCACTGGCGCTACGACCCGGACCAGGTCCAGCGGCTGCTGCCCGAGGGCTACCGGGTCGAGTGCGCCGACGGCAGCGCGTGGGTCGGGCTCGTTCCGTTCCGCATGGTGTTCCGTCCGCCCTTCCTGCCTGCGGTGCCGTGGCTCTCGACGTTCCCCGAGACGAACGTGCGCACCTACGTCACCGCGCCCGACGGCAGCACCGGCGTCTGGTTCCTGTCGCTCGACGCCTCGCGGCTGCACGCCGTGCTCGGTGGACGCTCGACGTACGCACTCCCCTACTGCTGGTCGGCGATGGAGGTGCGCACGACCGGCCCGGTGGTGACCTACCGCAGCCGCCGGCGCTGGCCCGGTCCTGCGGGTGTGCGATCAGACGTCGCGGTCGAGGTCGGCGAGCCGTTCGCCCCTGCCGAGCTGACCGAGCTCGACCACTGGCTGACGGCCCGGTACCGCCTGTTCACGGTGCACGACGACGGTGCGAGGTTCGCCCGCGCCGAGCACGTGCCGTGGCTGCTGCACCGGGCGAGGCTGCTGCACTGCGACAGCGGACTCATCGCCGCCGCCGGGCTCCCGGCGCCGACCGGCGATCCCCTGGTGCACTTCTCCCCCGGCGTCGAGGTGCGCGTCGGCACCCCGCAACCCGTGGTTCAGGAGCCGTCGCGCCCGTCACCGTCGGTCGAGAGGTACTCGCACAGGTAGGCGGTCGGAACCGCGACCCGCAGGTCGAACCCGCTCGAGCCGGGCACCTCGAACGACGTGCCCGCCGGGAAGGCCTGCCAGTCCGCACCCGGCAGCTGCACGACGAGCTCGCCGTGCACCACCGTCATGCGCTCCGGCGCCTCGGTCCCGAAGTGGTACTCGCCGACGTCCATCACGCCGACGCTCGACCGATCGCCCTCGTGGGCGAACCCGATGCTCTGGACGCCGCCGTCGAAGTAGGTGTTGTGCTGCAGGCTCATGGTGGCGAGATGCTGGCAGATCGCTCCGAGCGGGGCGAGACGGCCGTGGGCACGCCCTGGTCACCACTCGACGTGCATGGCGAGCTGCTCGAGCGACGACGACATGCCCTCGGCGTGGTCGTCGGCGGTGATGCCGTCGGGCACGCCCTCGGCGACGATCCGCACCAGCGTTCCGTCGCCGCTCGGCCCGACGCTCCAGGTCATCACCATCGTCCCGTCGAACGCCGGATCTTCCGAGACGAAGTCGACCGCCTGGACGATGCGCCGGCCGGGCACGACCTCGACGATGCGGGCGTCCACGACGTCGGAGTCGGCGGTCGCCTTGCCGGGCGAGCCGCTCGCGTCCCGGTAGGTCAGCACCAGGCGGTACGAGCCGCCGGTGCGCAGGTCGACGTGCTCGAAGCGGCCGTCCATGCCCGCCGGCGGCAACCAGTCCACCAGCTCCTCCGGGTCGGCCATGGCGGCGAACACCCGCTCCGGTGCGGCGTGCACCTGGCGCTCGGCGACGTCGGTCCGTGGCATGGGCCGAGCGTAGCCAGGTCGTTGCCGGCGGCATCAGCGTGGGATCCGCCCCACCTGTCGATACCGTCGACCCTGGATCGACAGGAGGTCACGATGGGACACGACAACAGCCCCGACGCACTCGCCGCCGAGGCGAGCGGCGTCCTCGGCGACGCCGAGCCGGTGGTGGCCGCGGGCGTCTTCGGCCTCCAGGACCTGATGGCCGCGCAGGTGGTCGGCAACGTGGCGGGTGGCGTCGCGGCCGGTGCCGCCGGCGCCGGTGCCC
>JAFAFZ010000289.1 GCA_023423215.1 Actinomycetes bacterium | reverse complement strand
GGTCCGCTGGACCCGCCCCCCTCGCATTTTCCGCCCCGGCGCTCCACCGAGCGCCCCGGCAACACGAGGAGCCATGTCGCACCAGCACGACGACACGGAACAGCCACCGCTCCGCCGAACGCGACGGCACGACGAACGAGGCGCCAGCCTCGTGGAGTACGCACTCCTCGTCGCCCTCATCGCCGTGGTGGTCGTCGGTGGCGTCACCTTCCTGGGGGACGCCACGAACAGCAGCTTCAGCTCCGCGGACAGCACGCTCGACGCGGCGTCCGACGGCTGACCGGGACGGCGCAACGGCGCACCGTCCGGACCACCACCCAGGATCACGGGGAGTGGAGATCGAGACACGGGGCCCTCGGGCCCCGTGTGTCGCGTCCGGACCCGGTCGACCAGGCGGACACCCGTCGGCTGCAACGAGCCGTCGTTTCCACCGCCGGCCGAACGACTCAGTCGACCAGGCGGAGACCCGTCGGCTGCAACGAGCCGTCGTCCCCACCGCCGGCCGAACGACTCAGTCGACCAGGCGGAGACCCGTCGGCTGCAACGAGCCGTCGTCGGCGGGCAGCTCGACGGCGAACCGGGTGCGGTGCGCCGGGAACACGTGCTCGCTCATCAGCACCGGTCGGCCCTCGGCGCTGCGGGTGATGCGCTCCGCGACCAGCACAGGCGAGGACCGGGGCACGTCCAGGAGCTGCGCGTCCTCGTCGCTGACCAGCTCGGCCCCGATGGTCTGCGTGGCACCACCCAGGCGCACCGGCAGCTGCTCCAGGAAGGACGCCCGCTCGACGTCGTCGCGGCTGAGCGACGCGCCGAGCGACTCGGGGCACCACACGGTCACGCGGGCGAACGGCACGCCGTCGGCCAGGTTGAGTCGGCGCACCTCGAGCACCGTGCGCCCCCCGAGGACGGTGCGCACGCGCTCGGGGGAGGGCACGAAGCCGAAGGACAGGATCTGCCGCTCGGAGCGGATGCCGGCCGCGGAGAGCTGCGCGTCCAGGGTGCCCAGGCGGGACAGGTCCTGGCGCAGCGGCTCGCCCGCCACCAGCCAGCCGAAGCCCTGCCGGCTCTCGAGCAGCCCCTCGGCCCGCAGCACCTCGAGGGCCCGTCGCACCGTCACGCGGCTGGCCTCGTACTGTTCGGAGAGCTCCGACTCCGAGGGCAGCACCCGCGCTCCGGCGAACTCCTCGCCACCGAGCCGACGACGCAGGTCGTCGGCGATCGACTGGTAGCGGATGGTCCTCACGAACTTGTAGTGTACTTGTATTGTCTCCGTGGCAAACGGAGATCCGCACGATCCGCCCCGACACCGGGCCGGCCATCGGCCGGGATCCTCACCGGGGCACCGCCAGCCCGACCGCCTGCACGACATCTGGAGAACCGCCATGGCCGCTTCCGCTTCCACCCCCATCGAGCTCGTCCGTGGCGCGTACGAGAAGTTCGAGGAGCGCATCGACGTCGCCCGCACCCGTCTGGGTCGGCCGCTGACGCTCGCCGAGAAGATCCTGATCGCCCACCTCGACGACCCGCACGCCGAGTTCGAGCGCGGCATCACCTACAACGACCTGCGCCCGGACCGCGTCGCGATGCAGGACGCCACCGCGCAGATGGCGCTGCTGCAGTTCATGACCGCCGGGCTCGACCAGGTCGCGGTGCCCTCGACCGTGCACTGCGACCACCTGATCCAGGCGAAGGAGAACGGCAAGGTCGACCTGCTCGCCGCCGAGCAGAGCAACGCCGAGGTCTACGACTTCCTCGAGTCGGTCTCCGCCAAGTACGACATCGGCTTCTGGGGCCCCGGGTCCGGCATCATCCACCAGGTCGTGCTCGAGCAGTACGCCTTCCCCGGCGGGATGATGGTCGGCACCGACAGCCACACCCCCAACGCGGGCGGCCTCGGCATGGTCGCCATCGGCGTCGGCGGCGCGGACGCGGTGGACGTCATGACCGGCTTCCCGTTCAACGTGCGCTGGCCCAAGCTCATCGGCGTCCACCTGAAGGGCGAGCTGAACGGTTGGTCCGCGCCGAAGGACGTCATCCTGAAGGTCGCCGAGATCCTCACCGTGAAGGGCGGCACCGGCGCCATCGTCGAGTACTTCGGCCCCGGAGCGAACTCCATCTCGTGCACCGGCAAGGCGACGATCTGCAACATGGGCGCGGAGATCGGCGCCACCACCTCGGTGTTCGCGTACGACGACGCGATGGCCCGCTACCTCAAGGCCACCGGCCGTGAGGAGATCGCCGATGCCGCCGACCACTTCGCCCGCCACCTGCGCGCCGACGACGAGGTCCTGTCGGACCCGGTGCAGTACTTCGACCAGGTGATCGAGATCGACCTCTCGACGCTGCGCCCGCACATCAATGGCCCGCACACGCCGGACCTGGCACGAGAGGTGTCGAAGCTCGGCGACGAGGCTCGCGAGCAGGGCTGGCCGCTCGAGATCAGCTCCGCGCTCGTCGGCTCGTGCACGAACTCCTCGTACGAGGACATCACTCGCGCTGCGTCGATCCTGCGCTTCGCCGCCGCCAACGGCCTGTCGGTCCAGGCGCCGCTCATGATCACGCCGGGCTCCGAGCAGGTGCGGGCGACCATCGAGCGCGACGACCTGCTCGGCACGTTCGAGGCCGCCGGTGCCACCGTGCTGGCCAACGCGTGCGGCCCGTGCATCGGCCAGTGGGCCCGCCCGGCCGAGGCGATCGACCACCCGAACACGATCGTCACCAGCTACAACCGCAACTTCCCGAAGCGCAACGACGGCTCGGTCAACACCCTCGCCTTCGTCACCTCGCCCGAGACGGTCGTCGCGCTGGCGTTGGCCGGCACGCTCGACTTCGACCCGCTGACCGACACCCTGACCAACGCCGCGGGCGAGCAGGTCTCGCTGCCCGAGCCCGTCGGCGAGGAGCTGCCGGCGCTCGGCTTCACCCCCGGCGAGAACACCTTCGTCGCCCCGCCCCAGGACCGCAGCGGCGTCGAGGTGAAGGTCTCCCCCACCTCGGACCGCCTCCAGCTGCTCGAGCCGTTCCCCGCCTGGGACGGCGAGGACTACCTGGACCTGCCGATCCTGCTGAAGGCCAAGGGCAAGTGCACCACCGACCACATCTCGATGGCCGGTCCGTGGCTCAAGTACCGCGGCCACCTCGAGAACATCTCGGGCAACCTGTTCCTGGGCGCCATCAACGCCTACACAGGTGAGGCCGGCCAGGGGAAGGACCAGCTCGACGGCGAGACCAAGTCCTTCCCGGACATCGCGAAGCACTACCACGAGGCCGGTCAGCCCTGGGTCGCCGTCGGCGACGAGAACTGGGGCGAGGGCTCCTCACGCGAGCACGCCGCCATGGAGCCCCGCTTCCGCGGTGCCAAGGCGATCATCGTGCGCAGCTTCGCCCGCATCCACGAGGCCAACCTGAAGAAGCAGGGCGTGCTCGCCCTGACCTTCGCCGAGCCCGAGATCTACGACGTCATCGAACAGGACGACCGCATCAGCATCCTCGGCCTGGCCGACCTCGAGCCCGGCAAGCCGGTCGAGTGCGTGCTGACCAAGCCGGACGGCAGCTCGATCACGTTCTGGGGCAACCAGACCATGAGCCAGGAGCACATCGAGTGGTTCCGCGCTGGCTCGGCGTTGAACATCATCCGCTCCCGGACCGCCTGAGCCGCGAGCCGGTCGCCGACAGCAGGGCTGGCTCGGCGTTGAACATCATCCGCTCCCGCACCGCCTGACGGGGCGGCCAGCAGCCGGTTCTGTTCGTCGAGCTACCCGGATCCGGCGTAGCTCGACGAACAGAAGGTGCCGCGAGCCGATTCAGTCGGTGCCGGGGCGGCGGGTGGACTCGTGGTCCGACGCGACGTCGTCCGGCACGATGCCTCCCGGGTAGGTGCTGGCCAGGTCGTCGTGCGAGGGCGGCACCGTCGAGCGTGACGCCTCGGGCAGCAGGTCCGCTATGGCGGACATCATGCGGCGGGTGTCGGCGTCCACGTCGTCGTGGTCGAGCTGGACCTCGTCGCCGACCACGACCTGCACGTGCGGCGGGTTCCAGATGTTCGTGACGTCGGGCAGCTTGGCGCTGCGGGGCCACACCTGCTCGGTCCCCCACAGCCCGATCGGGATGATCGGGGCGCCCGTCGCCTGGGCGAGGCGGACCGCACCCCAGCGCCCCTTCAGCTCCGGATCGAAGAACGCCGGACCCCTCGGGATGGTGCCCTGGGGCATGATCGCCACCATCTCACCCGCGGCCAGCGCCTCTTCCGCAGCGCGCAGCGGTTCGTCCGAACCCGAACCGCGGTCGACGCGGATGCCGCCCAGGGCCGAAACGAGGTCCCCGACGATCGGCGCGTCGAACACCTCCTTCTTGCCGAGGAAGCGCACCGGGCGACCCCGCTTGGCGAGCAGGTAGCCGATGGCGAGCGGGTCGAAGTAGGAGCGGTGGTTCGCGACCAGGATCGCCGGCCCGACCGCCGGGATGCGGTCGACGCCGTCGAGGTCGAAGCGCACCCACGGCAGCAGCTGGGCCTGCGCGAGCAGGAACAGCACCCGCTGCGGCTCGAGCCCCGCGAACTTCGGCACCCCGGACGGCACGTCGAAGTGCACGATCGGCCAACGGCGCAGGGTCGCCTGGGCCACCATGCGCGGGTCCGGGTTGACGGCGTGGGGGAAGCCGACGATCGAGAGCAGCGGCACGTCGTAGTAGCTGTCCGAGTAGGCGTAGCTGCGGTCCAGGTCCACGCCGTTGCGATGCGCCCAGCGCTGAACCGCTCGCGCCTTGCCACGTCCCCAGACGAAGTCGCCGTCGATGGTCCCGTCGAAGTGCCCGCTGCGCTCGCCGTAGCGGGTGGCGATGACGTCGTCGAAGCCGAGCATCTCGGCCAGCGGCGAGATCAGCACCTCGGGCGTCGTGGTCGCCATGACCAACGGACGTCCGGCGGCCCGGTGCCCCTCGATGACCTGCCGGGCGAAGGGCAGGATCGCCTCGTGCAGCGGGCCCGCAGCACGCTGCGCGGCCTCGTGCACCAGCTCGACGGGCCAACCCCGAGCGGCGCGTGCACCCTGGCGCGACAGGAACATGGACGGCCAGGTCTCGCCGATCAGGTTGAACACCCCGAACGCGATCGACTCCAGACCACCGGTCGGCGCCGTCACCAGCCCGACCTTGCGCAGCGCCTCGCCGATGATCGGCCCGCTGGCCCCGGAGAGCAGCGTGCGGTCCAGGTCGAAGATCGCCGCGCTGATGCCCGGCGTCGTGTCGTCGTCGGTCTGCTCGGCGGCCATCGTCCGCAAGCTAGCCCGCACCCCTGACGGGCGCCCGCACGAACCGCTGCGGAACCCGCCGGAAAACGGCCGAAGGACTGGCGGGGGGAGCCAGTCCTTCGGTAGATGAGCCACCAGATCGGGGGGTGATCCGATGGCTCTGGCTCGAGGGGGACAAGGGGGGTTGTCCGCTCGCTCGGCGTTTGTTGATGTGACTACCGTACCCGGCTCGTCCTGATCGGACAAGCGAATTGCAGAGATATTCGGTATCGTCACCAGCGATGGATCGACGTCAGCTCCGAGCCCTCGTGGCGGTGGCCGAGCACCACTCGTTCTCGGCCGCGGCACGCAGCCTCGACACCGTGCAGTCCAACGTCTCGGCGCACGTCGCGAGGCTCGAGAAGGAGCTCGGCGTCACCCTGATCGACCGGGCCACGAACGAGCCCACGGACGAGGGCCGTGCCGTGCTGGAGCGGGCCCGCCGCATCGAGGCGGAGTTCGAGGCGCTCGACTCCGACGTCGCCTCGCTGCGCGACGTCATCTCGGGGCAGGTCCGCGTCGGCGTGATCGGTACGACCGCCCGCTGGCTCGTGCCGCCGCTGCTGACCGAGCTGGGCCACCGCTACCCCGAGGTGTCGGTCGTCGTGCTCGACGCGACGACCAGCTCGCTGGTGCTGAACCTGGTGTCCGGGGCGGTCGACCTGGCGGTGGTGAACCTGCCGCTCGACGACCCGGAGCTGAGCGTCGAGCCGCTCTTCGACGAGGACCGGGTCCTGATCGTGCCGGCGAACCACCCGCTCTACGAGCGCACCTCGGTCACGCTCGAGGAGCTCGTCGAGCACGAGCTGCTGCTCGAGGCGCCCGGGACGGCGTTCCGAGACGTGCTCGACGCCGCGGCCGCCCAGCAGGGCGTGAAGCTGCGGGCGAAGGCCGAGTTCGACGGCATGCGCCTCATGGCATCCCTCGTCTTCGCCGGCTTCGGCGCGGGGATCGTGCCCGCCTCGGCCGCACCGGCCGGTGTCGGCGGCGACTGGCGTCGAGTGGTGGTCGAGGGCGTGCCCGGGCGCTCGGTCGGCCTCGTGCGGCGTCGCCGGGGCCTCCCGTCGGCCGCGCAGCGTGTGGTGGCGGACGCCATCCGCTCGGTGGTCGCCGTCGAGGCCGCGTCCACCGCCGGGCCGTTCGGGATCCACCCCACGGGCACCACCTCGAACCCCTGACCCGCGCTCCCGGGGACGACCGACGCGGCACCCCTCCGGTCGCCGTCGGGACCGGTGTGTGAACGTCGGGCGAAATCGGATCGGGGCGGTCCGACCTCCGGTGCAGAGGCCGTAGGATGGGCCCGACCGCACATCGGGAGTACGCACGTGGCCGACACCATCACCATCACCGACAACCGCACCGGCGAGTCCGTCGAGGTACCGATCCTGGACGGTGGGGTGGACTCCAAGCCCTGGTCGAAGCTCCTCCCCGGCGTGTGGTTCCACGACCCGTCCTTCGGCGCCACGTCCGGTGCGGCCTCGGCCATCACCGAGCTGGACGGCGAGGCCGGCATCCTGCGCTACCGCGGCTACCCGATCGAGCAGCTCGCCGAGAGCTCCAGCTACCTCGAGGTGGCGTACCTCCTGATCCACGGCGACCTCCCGACGCCGGAGCAGTTCGAGGGCTGGCGCTACGAGATCACGCACCACACGTTCATCCACGAGAACCTGCGGAAGCACTTCATGGAGGGCTTCCACCACGACGCCCACCCGATGGGCATGCTCGTGTCGACCATCGCGGCGCTGTCGACCTTCTACCCCGAGGCGAAGGACATCGACGATCCCGACATCGTGATGAAGCAGGTCGTGCGGCTGATCGCGAAGATGCCGACGCTCGCCGCGGGTGCGTACCGCCACAGCGTCGGCATGCCGTTCGTCTACCCGGACAACAGCCTGGACTTCGCCGCCAACTTCCTGTCGATGATGTGGAAGACGGCCGAGCCCCGCTACGACGCCAACCCCGTGCTGGCCCGCGCCCTGGACGTGCTCTTCATCCTGCACGCGGACCACGAGCAGAACTGCTCCACCACCGCGATGCGCACGGTCGGGTCGTCCCACGCCGACCCGTACATCGCCACCGCGGCGGCTACCGCGGCGCTCTACGGCCCCCGCCACGGCGGCGCCAACGAGGCCGTGATCCGCATGCTCAACACGATCGGCTCGATCGACAACGTCGAGTCCTACGTCGAAGGCGTGAAGCGCGGCGAGATGCGGCTCCAGGGCTTCGGCCACCGCGTCTACAAGAACTACGACCCCCGCGCCCGCATCATCAAGCAGACCGCGGACGAGGTCTTCGAGGTCACCGGCAAGAACCCGCTGCTCGACATCGCGCTCAAGCTGGAAGAGGTCGCCCTCAGCGACGACTACTTCGTCAGCCGCAAGCTGTACCCGAACGTCGACTTCTACTCGGGCCTCATCTACCAGGCGATGGGCTTCCCGATGGACATGTTCACGGTGCTCTTCGCGATCCCGCGCACCGCCGGCTGGCTCGCGCACTACATCGAGCTGCTCGAGCAGAACTCGCGCATCTACCGGCCGCGCCAGCTGTACGTCGGCCACCCGGTCCGGGACTACACCCCGATCGAGACGCGCTGAGACCCGGCTCGGCCGCGGCGGTCAGCCCTCGGCCGGCGCACGGAAGGTGAAGGCGATCCGGTCGCGGATGTCCATCAGGTCGAGGCGCTCCTCGACATCG
>JAFAFZ010000281.1 GCA_023423215.1 Actinomycetes bacterium | reverse complement strand
GCCGCACGTTGCGCACGAAGTCGCCCCCGGTCAGGTCCTCGTCCAGGATGTCATCGAGCTCCTGGCCCGACGCCCACGCCCACGCCGCCGACGCGAAGCCGGCCTGCGGCTCCCGGGTCGGTGGCAGGCGGTGCCGGCGTTCGATGCGCTCGAGGTCGCTCCACACCTCGTGCAGCCGCGAGACCGCACGACGCAGTCCAGCGCTGGGCAGGACGGGATCGGGTGCGGGTTCCGCGCTGCGGTGCTCGTAGGTCACGCACGACACGATCGCGGCGACCTCGGCAGCGTCCAGGCCGTCGAGCACGCCGGCCCCGAGCGCGAGCGACAGCAGCAGGTCGCACTCGTGGTAGATCCGCCGCAGGCGCTCCCCCGCCGGCGTCAGCGACCACCCCTCGGCGTGGCCCGTCGCCTCGAGCACCTCGAGCACGGACTCGAAGCGGTCGACCAGGCCCGAGCCCCGCCGCCGCACCTCTCGCTCCAGGTCGGCCAGGTCCTGCTCGCGCGCCGCCGTGCCGAGGTGCGAGCGCAGCAGCTCCTCGCGGTCCGGGTGCTCGTGCAGCGGGTGTGCCCGCAGCGCGTCGATCGCCGCCTCGTGCGGATCGACCGAGGGCCCGCGCCTCGCCGCCTTCGGCAGGCGCTTCGGGTTGACCCGCCGGAGCCGCCGTGCGGCCTCGCGTCGGAAGGCGGGCTGCTGGGGCTCGTAGGGCACCGGCAGCTCGACGTGGGCGACGGGCGTCAGGTCGCCGAGCGCGCTGGTCGAGTCGAGCGTCGACTGGTTGCCGCTCGCGTTGACGGCCCGGACCCGGACGGCGCCGCCACGGCGGGAGGCGACCGAGATCACCACGACGAGCCGGGTGCCCTTCCCGGTGCGTCGCTGCAGCACGTCGCCGGGACGCAGCCGTGAGAGGGCCTCCTGCACCTGGGCGCGACCGCCGGCGCGGTGGCGTCGGGTGGCGCGCACCTCGTCGGTGAGCCGTGCGTAGCCGGAGACGTCGAAGACCTCGTGCTCGGGCCGGGTCGAGCTCGCACGCAGCTCCTCGAGCTCGGCGCGCAGGCGGTCGACGCGCGCGTTCATGCGCACCACCGCCCGGTCGGCCTGGAACTGGGCGAACGAGCGGGACAGGACCTCGAGCGCCGCGTCACGTGGGTACCGCTCGACCAGGTTCGCGGCCATGTTGTACGTCGGTCGGAACGAGGACGCGAGCGGGAACTCTCGGCTGGCGGCCAGGCCGGCGACCTGCGAGAACGTCGCGAACGGCGACCACAGCACCACGGCGTAGCCCTCGTCGTCGATGCCCCGGCGGCCCGCACGGCCGGTCAGCTGCGTGAACTGAGCCGGCGTCAGGAACTCGTGGCCCTCGCCGTTGAACTTGCTGAGCCGCTCGATCAGCACGGTGCGCGCCGGCATGTTGATGCCGAGGGCCAGCGTCTCGGTGGCGAAGACGACCTTGACCAGGCCCTCGACGAAGCAGGCCTCGACCGCTTCGCGGAAGGCGGGGATCATCCCTGCGTGGTGCGCCGCGATGCCGTGCTCGAGCGCCTCGAGCCAGCGGTCGTAGCCGAGCACGTCCAGGTCGTCGTCGCTGAGCGCCTCGGTGCGCTGCTCGGCGAGCTCACGGATGCGGGTGCGCTCCTCGGGCTGGGTCAGGCGCAACCCTGCGTCGAAGCACTGCCGGGCCGCCTCGTCGCAGCCGTTGCGGCTGAAGATGAAGTAGATCGCCGGCAGCAGGTCCTCGGAGGCCAGGCGCTCGATGGTCTCGACGCGGCGGGGCGTGAAGAAGCGGCTGCGCGGGCGCCGGCCGGGACCGGGCAGTCGACCTGGCCGGTCGGCGTCGAAGCGGTGGCCCTCGGGGTTGGGGCGGCCGTTGACCAGCAGCGGGACCAGGTGCTCGCGCTCCGAGGTGCGATCGCCGACGAACAGGAGCGGGTCGAGCTCGATCGGGCGTCGGTGCTCGAGCACGGTGTCGGTCGGTCCGCGCAGGGTCTCGATCCACTCCCCCAGCTCGACCGCGTTGGAGACGGTCGCGGAGAGGCACACGAAGCGAACGTCCGCGGGGGTGTGGATCAGCACCTCCTCCCACACGGGTCCGCGGTACGCGTCGGCCAGGAAGTGGACCTCGTCGAGCACCACCCACCGCAGGTCGTCGAGCGACGAGGACCGGGCGTAGACCATGTTCCGCAGGACCTCGGTCGTCATGACGACCACCGGAGCGTCCGCCCGGATCGAGTGGTCGCCCGTCAGCAGCCCGACCTGCTCCTCGCCCAGGGCGTCGATCAGGTCGTGGAACTTCTGGTTCGACAACGCCTTGATCGGCGCGGTGTAGAAGCACCGGTGGCCGTCGCGCAGGGCGAGCTCCACCGCGTGCTCGGCGACGACGGTCTTGCCCGACCCCGTCGGCGCGGACACCAGCACGTTCCGCCCACGGTCGAGTGCCTCGATGGCCGTGCGCTGGAACGCGTCCAGCGTGAACCCGTGGTCGAACCCGCCGGTCAGACCGATGCTCCGTCCGGATCGTCGGCCCGGGCCTTGCGCCGGACCAGGAGGCGTCCGATGAGCACCGCGATCTCGTAGAAGAGGTACATCGGCACGGCGAGCGCAGCGAGCGAGATCGGGTCACCGCTGGGCGTGATCGCGGCGGCGATGATCACGATCACCAGCGCCGTCTGACGGCGCCACGACGAGAGCTGCTTCGGCGACACGATGCCGATCATCTGGAGCGCGACGAGCACGACCGGGAACAGGAAGCCGGTGCCGAACGCCAGCATCATGAACAACGACAGACGGACGAACTCGCTCGGACCCGAGCGGATGTCGATGTCCGGTCCACCGACCCGCACCAGGAAGTTCACCGCCTGGGTCAGGGTGAAGTAGGCGACGACCGCACCGGCGATGAACAGGGCGAACGACGACAGGGTGAACGCCAGGGCGTAGCGGCGCTCCTTCTTGTAGAGCCCGGGGGCGATGAACCGCCACACCTGCCAGAGGATGATCGGCATGGCGAGGAACAGTCCGCCGTAGCCCGCGACCTTGAGGCGCAGGCTGAACGGGTCCAGCAGGTTCGTGACCAGGAAGTTGCAGTCCGCGGTCGCGTCGACGCCCTGCAGCGCGTTGCAGTACGGCGCGTTCAGCACCTCGATCAGGGTGTTGTAGAAGAACCAGGCCGGCAGCATGCCGATGAGGACGGCGCCTGCGCAGACGAGCAGGCGGTACCGCAGCTCGCGGATGTGGTCGCCGAGCGTCATGTCCTCGCTCTCGCGCTCGGCCCCCTTGAGGATCTGCGGGCGCTTCACGAGTCGGCCTCGACCTCGCTGGTCGTGCCGGCCGCCGGCTTCGTCTCGGGGGCCGACGGCGTCGCGGTGTCAGCCGTCGTCGCGTCGGTGGTGGCAGCGTCGTCGACCGGTTCGTCGGCCGCCTGCTTGGCCGCCTCCTTGCGTGCACGCTCCTCGGCCTCGGCCTCGAGCGCGTACTCGGCCAGCTTCTGGCGGGGGCGGGCGGCGAGCTCGGTCAGGTCCTTCAACGGCTTCATGGACGGGTCGTCCATCACCCCGCCGACGCTCGACTGCATGCCCTCGGTGAACGACTTCACCTTGTTGATCATCCGGCCCGCGCCGCGGGCGACCTCGGGGATGCGATCGGGGCCCAGGACGACGAGCGCGACGATCACGATGATGATGATCTCGCCGCCCGTGACGTTGAACATCGCCGGGTGCTACCCGTCTGTCCGGCGGGCGAGCTCGTGCACGAGCCGGTCGGTCGCGTCCTCGATCCCGGCGCAGGCGGCACGCCAGTCGGCGGGTCGCAGCGCGTCGACCGCGGCGGTCGTGCGCTCGATCTGCAGGGTCGCACGCAGTGCGAGCAGGCCGGAGACGGCCAGCAGGCACAGGGCGGCGAGGACGGGGAGCACGGCGGAAAAGCTACCTCGCATCCGGCGCTCCACACGCACAGGACGCCCCGCCGGTCCGGTCGGGGCGTCCGTCAGATGTCGTGCGGATGTCGCCGGCGTTTCGGGGTCCGGTCGGGCCCCGGAAGGGCAAGGTATCGAACGTCGTTCAGCTGTCGGTCATGGTGGCCAATGTCACGAACCAGTCCGGCGTGCTGAGCAGCTGGTGGAAGTCCAGCACGTCGTCGTGGTCGATCGGCGCACCGCCCTTGGCCTCGGCGAGCTCGGCGGGGAGCCGCCACGCCTCGGAGGGCACGCCGGCCGCGAGGAGCACGTCGACGACGTGCTGCTCGGCCGGGCGGACCTCGATCATGCGGCACACCGGGCAGCGGAACAGGTACGTGGCGTCGTCGGTGTCCTGGCAGGTGCGGACGCGCAGGTCACGCGAGCGGAGCTCGACGTCACCACAATCGCTGCAGGTCGCACGGATCAGTGCCATGGGGGGTCTCTCCTCGTGTCACGTACACGAGTACCTTCGGCGCCACCACCCCCCGGGTTGACCTTTCGCGCACAAACCGGGTCGTTCGGACTGTGCACCGGCTCCCCGGTGACCTGGCAACATGTGGCCCGAGATGGCACCTCGATTCGCTCCCCTGCGGGACCCCGCCGTGCTGTTCGCCCACCGGGGCGCACGAGCGCACGCACCCGAGAACACGCTCGAGGCCTTCCGCCTGGGTCTGCGCCTGGGCGCCACGGGACTCGAGAGCGACGTCTGGATCACCTCCGACGGCCAGGCCGTCCTGGACCACGACGGCGTCGTCGGCGGAGCGTTCCGCCGCAAGCCGATCGCCAAGGTCGAGCGGGCGGACCTGCCCGGGCACGTCCCCACGCTCGCCGAGCTCTACGAGGCGTGCGGCACCGACTACGAGCTCTCGCTCGACGTGAAGGACCCCGACGCCTTCGACGAGGTGCTGCGCGTCGCCCGTGAAGCCGGCGCCGCCCCGCGCCTGTGGCTCTGCCACCCCAAGCTGGACCAGCTCGTGGAGTGGCGTGCCGGCACCGAGGACGCCCACCTGGTGCACTCCACGCGGCTGGCGGCGATGGAGCACGGCGCCGAGCGCCACGCGGCACGGCTGCGCGAGCACGGCGTGGACGCCGTGAACCTGCACCACTCGGAGTGGTCCGCGGGCCAGGTCACGCTGTACCACCGCTTCACGCGGCTGGCGTTCGGCTGGGACGCGCAGCACGTGCGCAACATCGAGGCGCTGCTGCGCATGGGCATCGACGGCCTCTACAGCGACCACGTCGACCGCATGGTGGACTCGGTCGCGGCGCTCGCCTGAGCGGCTCGCCCGGCGTGCGGCGCTGTCGTCAGATCGTCAGATCGCGCCGATGCGGCCCGGCGGCCACATGATCATGAAGGCGCGCCCGACGATGGTGTCGGCGTCGATGGGGCCGAACGACCGGCTGTCCTCGGAGTTGGTGCGGTTGTCGCCCATGACCCAGACCTGTCCCTCGGGGACGGTGATGGGCTCGTCCAGGTTGTAGGTCGAGGCGGCGTCGCTGAGGTAGGGCTCGTCGAGGCGTCGGTCGTCGACGTAGATCGAGCCGTCCTTCGCGACGATCGTGTCGCCGGGCAGGCCGATCACCCGCTTGATGAGCTCCTTCGGGTCGTCCGGTCCGGCCGGCAGGCCCGAGGGGCGGTCGAACACCACGACGTCGCCACGGTTCAGGTCGTGCGCGTCGTAGCTCAGCTTGTTGACCAGGACCCGGTCGCCGACCTCGAGCGTCGGGACCATCGACTCCGACGGGATGCGGAACGCCTGCACCACGAAGGTCTTGATGAGCAGCGCGACGATCACCGCGCCGACGATCACCGCCACCCACTCGACCAGGTTGCGGGTCGAGGACTTGCGCGAGCCCGACGAACGGCCCCGTGGCGCCACCGTGTCGCCGGTGTCACCGGGGAGCTGATCGGTCATCGGCGCCAGGCTACAGGTGCGCTCCCCGGGCGGGACGCGCACCTGGGCACGAGCGCAGCAGGCGCCCGTCTCACGCGCCCGGCGCGGCGTCGTAGCGGGCGAGCAGGCGCTCGGCTGCAGCACGTGCGACGCCGGCGAGCGCCTCGCCGGTGCCCAGGTCGGTGGCGACGGTGCTCGGGTCGAGGCGCAGGAGCAGCCGCTCGAGCCACGGCGTCGCGGTGACCGGGAGCACGATGCGCACGCTGCCGTCCGAGAGCTCCTCGGACTCGTCGCACGGGTAGGTCGACGCCACCCAGCCGATGCTCGACGGGCCGACCAGCTCGACCGTCCGGGGGCTGTCGGAGAGGTCGAGCGAGCCGTCACCGGCGCCGTCAGGGACCTCGAAGTGCTCGCCGGTGGGCTCGACCGAGCGGATCCGGTCGATGCGGAAGAGCCGCTCGCCGTGCGCGGTGTGGCACCACGCGATGACGTACCAGTGGCCCTCGTTGCTGAGCACCCGGTACGGGTCGATGACCCGTGTCGTGGCCTCGTCGCGGCCGTAGCTGTAGTAGCCGATGGTCACCTGGCGGCGTTCGGCCACGGCCTCCTGCATGGCGCCCAGGACCTCGGGGTCGGCTGCGCCGAGCGCGACCTCGACGGCGCGCTCGGCTCCGTCGCCCAGCGCGGCGGCGAGCTTCGTGACGGCTCGCGCCAGCGGCCCGTCCGGGTCCGATCCGGGCCGCGCGCTCAGCGCCCGTCCGGCGGCGAGCAACGTCAACGCTTCGGCGTGGGTGAGGCGCAGCGGCCGGCGGAAGTAGTCGCCGAGCTGGACGTAGACCCGCCCCTCCTCGATGAGGACGTCCGCCAGCATGTCCGGCGTGAAGGGGTGCAGACCGACGTTGTAGAAGACGAAGTCCAGGTCGGTGACGAGCTCGTCGCGGCTCAGCCCGAACCGGTCGACGATCTCGTCGATGCTGGCGCCCTGGTGCTGCACGACCCACGGCAGGATGGCCAGGATGCGCTGCAGCCGTTCGGTGGCGGTCACGCGGGCCATCAGGCGCCCTTCCCGGTCGGTGCGTCGACGAAGCCCCGGACCCAGTCGACCAGGTCACGACGGAGCTCCGGCGGCGACAGGATCTCGGCGCGGTCGAGCATCGTGAGCACGAAGTTGCGCAGGCCCGTGGTGCTGCGGACGGCCAGCTCGAGCACGACCGATCCGTCGTCCGCGGTCTCGGCGACGACCAGGGTCGGGTCGTCGGCCAGGACGGCGCGAGCCAGCTCCCGGTCGACTCGCACGCGTGCCGTCACCGGATCTCGCTCACCCAGCTCCCAGGGCCGCAGCACGACGCCGGGCACCTCGTCCGGGCGCTCGAACGCCTCGGCCGGTCCGGCGGTGACGGTGCCGTCGATCCGGTCGACGCGGAAGCTGCGGTGCGCGTCGCGCACCAGGTCGTGACCGCTCAGGTACCAGCGCCCGCGCTCGAACTGCAGGCGGTACGGCTCGACCTGGCGGGGCGTCCCGGCGTAGTCGAAGCCGACGACCCGGCGCTCGAGCGTCGCGGCGAACAGGTCGATCAGCTGCGTGGGGACCGGCAGCGCGCCCAGCGGTGTGCCGTCGCTCGGCGCCTCGCCCGACAGGCCACCCAGCTTGCGCAGGCCCTCCTCGGCCTCGTCCGGGTCGAGCCCCTCGGCCTGGACGGTCGTGGCGGCCAGGTGGAGCGCGGCCAGCTCGTCGGGCTCGAGCCCGGGGTCGGCGAGCTCGTAGCGGTCGCGCAGGATCGTGTAGGCGGCCCGCGGCTGCTCGAGGTGCTCGACCGTGACCGTCTCGATCGGGATGCCCAGCTCCCGCAGGTCGTCCTTGTCGCGCTCGAAGCTGCGGTGGAACGCGTCGTCGGAGTCCTGGGAGTAGCCCGGGACACGCTCGCGGATGTCCTCGGCGGTGAGCGGCACGGTGGTGTCGATCAACGCCGCGACGAGGTTCAGGAGGCGGTCCAGCTTGGCC
>JAFAFZ010000511.1 GCA_023423215.1 Actinomycetes bacterium | reverse complement strand
CCACCTGCGGCAGGGGGTGCGCCAGCGCGGCGGCCAGTCGGAGCTTCTCGGTCATCGGGTCGGTCCTCCCACCGTCACGGCCGCCGTCGGGTCGGCCCCGTCCACGTCGTCGGCGGCCGCGCTGCCGACGGCGACGTTGACGAGGATGCGCTCCGCGGTCGAGCCGGCGACCGCGAGGTGCGTCGGCGAGCCGCCGGGGTCGGGCTGCAGCTCGATGGCGAGCGAGCCGTCCGGCGAACCGCTGAGCAGCCGCCCGTGCACGCCGGGCTGCAGACCGGCCTGCTCGAGCGCGTCGAGCATCCCGGGGATGAACTCGAGCTGCTCGGTGATGCGCACGACCGAGAACTCGGCGCCCGGCACGACCTGTGCCAGCGGGTGCGCGTGGGGGTCGGTGTAGCCGGAGCCGGGGATCGGGTTGCCGTGCGGGCACGTCGTCGGGTCGCCCAGGACGCGGGCCATGGCGTCCTCGGTGCGGGCGTTCATGACCCGCTCCCACGCCTCGGCCTCGGTGTGGGCCTCGGCCCAGCCGAGCGACAGCACGTCGGTGAGGAAGCGCTCGGCGAGGCGATGGCGCCGGACCCGCCGTTCGGCGTGGTCCCGGCCCGTCGTCGTCAGGCGCACCCGCCCCCGGTCCACCTCGACCATGCCACGCGTCCGGAGCTTGCGGACCATCTCGGAGACCGCCGGACGGGACACCCCGAGGCGCTCCGCGATGCGGACCTGCACCGACTCGATCTCGTCCTCGTCGAGCTCGAAGATCACCTCGAGGTACGCCGCCACCGCGGCGGGCAGCTCCTCGTCCCCCTCGGCGCCGACCGCAGTTCCTGCAGCGTCGTGACTGTTCATTGTCAGGTATACCTAACAAGAACGGTGAAGATCGTCAAGGGCGAGTGTGTGGTGGGCTCACCCCCCGGGCCGCCTCCTCCGCCTCGAGCACGCCCACGATTCGGGGTCGCAGCTCGGCCGCACCGACCACCGCGTCGAGCGATCCGACCTGCACCGCACGCTCGACCGTGTGCACCGCGGCGAACTCGGACGCGACCGCCGCACGGGCCCGAGCCGTCGCCGCGACCCGCACCCGGTCGAGCTCCTCGATGCAGCGCAGCCGCCGGTCCGCGTCACCGTCCCGCTCTGCGTCCTCGAGGGCGGCGCGTGTCGCACGCACCTCGTCGTCGGCCGCGAGGCGCTGGCGCACGTCACGGGTCAGCACGACCGCCGCGGCGGGCGCGCCGCCGATGACCGACGCGTAGCTGCCCTCGACCGCGAGCGCGGTCAGCCGCCCGTGCAGGCGCTTCGAGAACACGACGTACGCGCCGCCGTGGTAGCGGCCGATCACGACGAACACGATCGGTCCGTCGAACTCGACCACCGCCCGGGCGATCTCGGCGCCGTACTCGAGCTGGAGCCGCCGCAGCGACTCCGGGCTGCCGTCGAACCCGGACAGGTTCGCCAGCAGGACCGCGGCGCGCGACCCCGACGCGGCCCGTAGCGCGCGGGCGACCTTCTTCGACGACGCCGGGTACAGCGTGCCGCCCGCCCACTCCGTCGGGCCGTCGATCGGCCCGGATTCGGCGCGGGGACGTGGTCGCGACTCGATCCCGATGAGCGACACCGGGAACCCGCCGATGCGCGTCTCCCACACCACGGCGCCGTCCGCGTCGGCCATCGTGCGCCAGCGCTCCAGGCGGGGCGCGTCGGCGTCCACCACGGAGCCCATGACGGCACGCACCGCGAAGGGGCGCTTGCGGCCCGGGTTCGTCGCCGGGTCGAAGATCTCTCCGACGGTGGCGAAGCCCTCTTCCCCGCCCTTGTAGGGCTCGACGCAGATGTCGCGCTCGACGGGGTCGGTCGTGTGCAGCCGCGGCGCCCGGCCGCCGCGGCCCTCGTCGTGGGTCGCGAGGGTCAGGGCGTGGTGCTCCAGCAGGATCGCGTAGGCGCCGGCCAGGTCGTCCGCCCGGTACTGGGACTGCCCGTTCGGCCCCATGATCCGGTCGTGGCCGCCGATGCCGATCTCGTCCTGGGCGCCCACCGACCCGGAGAACTCGAGCGCACGTTTGCCGGTCAGGACCATCGACGCCGTCGGCACCATCACGAGCACGCCGCGGGTGTGCATGAGCATCGTCGCCTCGGCGTTCCAGTAGGACTGCGCGCCGACGTTGACGCCGGCGACGATGACGTCGATCTCGCCGCCCGCGGTTGTGAACTCGACGATGCGGCGCAGCACCGCGGCCGTCCAGTCCAGGTTCTCGGTGCCCGAGTCCCAGGCGATGCGTGCGCCGGAGCTCAGTGCGACCCACTCCAGGCGGAGTCCGCGCTCCTCGGCCAGGTCCAGCGCGGCGAGCAGCCGGCGGCACTCGTCCTCGCCCAGCGAGCCCATGGCGCGCAGCGGGTCGCCCAGCACGAGCACCCGCTCGGCCCACTCGGTGCGCCCCGGCAGCGGGTTCGACACCACCCCGACGATGAGCGAGCAGCCGTGCTGCGCAGCCGGCCGGTCGACCGGCACGAGGCGCTCGCCCGACCCGTCCAGGTCGTGCTCGACGAACGAGCCCTCGGCCAACGAGGGGTGCGGCAGGTCCTCGCCCCGGACGCGGCCCTGGAGCAGCCCGATCAGCTCCCACGGGTCGACGACACCCAGCCGCTTGGCCGTGAGCGCACGTCGGTCCAGGTCCGAACGCGGGCGTGCGGCGAGCAGCCCGTCGCTCGCGTCGATCTCGAGGCGGGCGTGTCCGCGCCGGCGCATCGAGAACTCGGTGACGCCCGGATCGGTCACGGAGCCCGAGCCGGGCACCAGCGCGACGGTGAAGTCCTGGAGCGCCAGGCCACGGGTGCCGGACTCGAAGCGGTGCGTCAGCGACAGCAGCGAGGCGGGATCGCCGGTGCGGGCGCCGCGCAGCACCAGGTGCAGCGCCGCCCACCAGGTGTCGCGGTCCTCGTGCGCGCTGTGCTCCTCTCGGCGTGGGCGCAGCAGCCCGACGCCGACCTCGAACAGCTCGGCGAACGGGGCGATCTGCGCGTCGCTCAGGTCGGTCAGGTCCTCGGGCGCGTCCTGCAGCTCGATGGCCAGCACCGTGCGCGTGTCGGCGGCGTCCAGACGGGACACGACCTTCGCGACCACCGAGCGACCGGAGTCGGTGACGCCCGCGTCCAGCACGGTGACGTCCACGTCGTGGTAGCGCTCCAACCCGGCGATGGCGGTGGGGTCGATCCCTGCCGGGTCGACGGCGTGGGCGCCGCCGCGGTCGGTGTCCATCTCCGCGCGGACGAGGAGCGCCGCGTCGGCCAGCGCCGGCATGGCGCCGGTGGCGACCCGCTCGACCTCGGCCAGGTGCGCCAGGAACCCGGTCGCCGGGAGCACGCCCGCGCGCACGAGCGCGGCCAGGGCGCGCACCACCGAGATGGTCAGCCGCTCGCGCTCCGCGACGCGGGCGCGCGTCGCGGCCAGGCGCCAGAGCGCCTCCCTCGCCCCATCGCCGCCGGGGTCGGTGACCCCGTGCGGACCGAGCGCTGCCGTCAGCAGGGGGACGAGCTCGGGGAGCACCGCGCCCGGGTCGTCGTCGTGGCGCCGGCACAGGTCGTGGAAGGCGGCCTCGGCGCTGATGGCGGCGCTGTGGTCGTCGAGCAGCAGCAGGTTGCGCTCGAAGAGCGCCTCGGTGGCCACGAAGGTGCCGAGCCGCTCGACCAGCGGCGCCCAGTCCTGGGCGGTCGCGTCCGTCCGGGCGCCCGAGGTGAGCGAGCGGGCGACCGAGTCGAGGCGGTCGACGGTGTCGGCCACGTCGTCGGCGGCGACCTCGAAGCCGCGCAGGACGGCATCGACGACGTCCGCGACGCGCGCCGGGTCGTCCACCTGGCGCGACGGCCAGCGCTGCTCGGTGGGTGCCGCTGCGTCGGCACCGGTCCCGCCCTCGACCTCGGCGGGCCGCAGCACCAGGATCGGCTCGCCCGCCGCGACTTGCGTGCCGGCCGGGACCAGGATGCGCTCGACCTCGCCGGAGACGTCCGCGAGCAGCGGCGCCTCGGTCTTCATCGACTCGAGCGTGCCGATGCGCTGGCCGGCCTCGACCGGGTCGCCGACCTCGACCGAGATGTCGACCACCAGGGCCGGGCCGGGGGCACGCACGACCCCCATGTCCGTCTCCTGGACGCGGTGCAGCGTGCCGTCGACGTCGACGGTGACGCCGCTGGCGCCGCGGTGCACGAGCACGCGCAGCGCCTCGCCGCCGAGCTGCACGACGACCGCCGTGTCGTCGAGCCGCTCCAGGTGCACCTCGAGCTCGCGGCCGCCCTCGGGCACCCGCGGTCTGACCGACCAGCGGGTCCCGCCCAGCCGCCGCACGGACAGGCGGTGCGCTTCGCCGCGCAGGCTCAGCTCGACCTCGACGGGTCGGGTGGCCGCACCGTCGGCCGCCGGCACGCCCGATCGCGCGTCTTCGAAGAAGCGGTCGACGTGGGCACGGCGGTCCGCTGCGGCCAGCTCGATCGCCGCGACCGCCAGCGCGACGGTCGTCCCGCGCTCGCGCCCCTCGGCGCCCAGGTCGTCGACCGATTCGAGCCACGTGGTCGTCGCGCTCGCGTCGACCACCTCGGGCCGGCCGAGCAGGTCCAGCAGGACGCCGCGGTTGGTGGCGCCGTCGCTGACGAGCACCTCGTACTCGCGCACGGCCCGGGTCAGCGTCGCGAGCGCGCGGTCCCGTGTCGGGCCCCAGGCCAGGACCTTGGCGATCATCGAGTCGAACTCGGCGGGGATGTCCGAGCCGGCGCGGATGCCGGCGTCGACGCGCACGTTCGGACCCGCGGCGGGGCGGTGCACCAGCACGCGGCCCGGTGCCGGCGCGAAGCCACGCTCGGCGTCCTCGGCGACGACGCGGGCCTCGACCGCCCAGCCGCGCGGACCGGACGAGCGCTCGTGGGTGCGCCCCAGCGCGATCTCGATCTGGGCTCGCACCAGGTCGACGCCCCAGACGAGCTCGGTCACGGTGTGCTCGACCTGGAGTCGGGCGTTGACCTCGCAGAACGACGCGACACGCTGCGAGGGCAGGTAGAGGAACTCGGCGGTGCCGACGCCGCGGTAGCCCGCTGCCTCGGCCAGGCGGGCGGTCGAGGCGGTCAGGCGTGCCTCCTCGACCGGTGCCAGCACGGGCGACGGCGCCTCCTCGATGACCTTCTGGTGCCGGCGCTGCAGACTGCACTCGCGCTCGCCCAGGTGGATCACGTTCCCATGGGTGTCGGCGAGGATCTGCACCTCGATGTGCCGGGGCCGCAGCA
>JAFAFZ010000215.1 GCA_023423215.1 Actinomycetes bacterium | reverse complement strand
ACCCGGAGGCGCAGACCACCACGACCCGCTCCGCCTGGCCCCACGTGCCCGCACGCTCGACGAAGTAGCCGGCGATGTCTCCACGCGACAGCCGCTTCGGACCGCGGAACAACGAGCGGACGATGAGCTCGTCGTGGTCGAGGGTCAGCCGCACCCTGGCATCCGCCAGAGCGACGACGTAGATCGCGCCGGCCATGGCGGCGGTCTCACCCCAGCTGCCCTCGCCCGAGCGCAGGATCGACGCTACGACGACCCCGCCGAGCGCGATCAGGAACCACTTCGGCAGCGCCCACCACTCGAGCACGACCGGCGCGGCGCTCGACGTCGCCGGGCTGTCGACGGTCCGCTGCTCGTCGCGTCCTGCGACTCCCTCTCCCACCGTGCGCACAGTACGGACGACCCGCTCGGCTCGGCAACGGGTGACCCCACCTACGCTGGTGTGATGCTGTTCGACCGGGCGGACCTGGACGGGATCGCGAGCGGCACCGTGACCGTCGCGTTCCGCCGCTGGCGCCGACCGACCGTGAAGGCCGGTGGGACGCTGACCACGCCCGTCGGGGTGCTGGCGATCGACGAGGTCACCGTCATCGACGACGCCGAGGTCACCGACGCCGATGCAGCGGCCGCCGGACGGCGCGACGCCGCAGAGGTGCTCGGACACAAGGGCCTCCGGCGCGACGGCGCGCTGCACCGGGTGCGGTTCCACCTCGCCGGCGAGGACCCGCGCATCGCGCTGCGCCAGCAGGCGGACCTGGGCGAGGACGAGGTGGCCACCCTCGTCACCCGGCTCGAGCGGTACGACCGCTCGTCGCGCCACGGCGCCTGGACGCGCGACACGCTCGAGCGCATCGACGCCCACCCCGGGCTGCGAGCCGCCGACCTGGCCCAGCTCATGCCGGAGCCGCAGGAGACGCAGGTCTTCAAGACCGACGTGCGCAAGCTGAAGGCGCTGGGGCTGACCGAGAGCCTCGAGGTCGGCTACCGCCTGTCACCTCGTGGCGAGGCCCTGCTCAGCCGTCTCCGAGGGTGATGCCCTGCCGCTCCGCGGCCATGCGGTACTCGGCGAGCTCGGCGCGCTGGTTGTTGGCGATGCGCGTCGCCAGCGCGACCACCCGCGGGTCGGACGCGTGCTCCTGCGCGTACTCGGCCATGTGCAGGCCGCCTTCGTGGTGCTGGTACATCAGCTGCAGGAAGCCCTCGTTGGCCGCGGCGCCGGTCATCTGGCGGAACTCCTGGACCTGCTCGTCGGGCAGCATGCCCGCCATGTCCTCGACCGCGGTCGGCGTGCCCATCCACGCCATCGCGTCGCGGTCCGGATCTCCGGTGTCGAAGCCCCAGTCCTCGAGCAGCGCGGTCATGTAGCCGACCTCGTACTGCTGCGCGATCAGCGCTTCCTGCGCGAAGTGCCGCGTCGTCGGATCGGTCGCGGTCTCGGCCCCGATCGCACCCAGCTGCACCGCCTGGCCGTGGTGGGCGATCATGTCCTGCAGGAAGCCGACGTCCACCGAGTCCTGCGACGGTGATCCGGTCCGGTCCACGACGACGACGGTCGCCAGCACGGCGACGACCACGACCACGATCACCAGGCCGACGATCTGCCACGTGCTCAGTCCACGTCGGGGCTCGTCCTCGGCGAGCTCGACCTCGTCGGCGTCGACGTCGGTCGGCGGCCCCACGGGCGCGTCGGCGGAGCTGGAGTCGATCTCGGTGGCCACGGACCCAGGCTAGGGGCGGGTCGCCGCCGGCCCACGCCACGGCGACGGGCAGATCCTCCCTGGTCGCCGGCGGCTGAGACGCTGCACACCCGCGCGGAGCAGGGGGTACGGAGGCGGACCACGTGCGACCGGTACCGTGGCCCGGTGGGAACTCTGAAGAAGGAGCGGACGCAGCGGGGCGCCGGGCTCGTGGCGGTGCTCGCCGTGCTGCTGGTCGTCGCGCTGCTCGCGGTGATCGTGCTCGTTGCCATCGTCACGTTCGACCCGTTCGCGTCGGACACGGTGGACCGCTCTGGCCCGACCATGCTCGAGCAGATCCGTGAGCTCGAGGAGTTCACCGCGGCAGAGGGCTCGTTCACCCAGGACGTCGACCTGGAGGAGGACGCCCGCTACCTGCCCGGCTTCCTGAAGGGCGAGCGTGTGGTCGCAATGGTCACCGGAACGGTGCGGGCCACCGTCGACTTCAGCGGATTGGACGAGGACGCGGTGCACGTCGACGAGTCGACGAACACGATCCGCCTGACGCTCCCCGAGCCGGTGCTCTCCGACGCGGACATCGACGAAGCTTCGGCGCGCATCATCTCTCGCGATCGGGGGCTGCTGGACCGAGCGGACGACTTCTTCTCGAGCAACCCCACCGACGACGGCCCGCTGTACCAGGCGGCCGAGGAGAAGGTCGAGGCCGCTGCACGCGAGTCGGACCTGCTCGCAGAGGCCCGCGAGAACACCGAGCAGTGGCTGACGACGTTCCTCGGCGCCGCCGGGTTCGAGCACGTCGAGATCACCTGGCAGGAGTCTCCGGCCTGAGAGGTTGCGGTTGCGACCACTCCCGGTGACGGCCGAAAGGTGCTGCAACCACCGAGGGTGCGACCTGTACGGTGTCCGGCGTTCCGGTCGAGACGAGGAGGGCCCGTGACCGACGCTCCAACCGCTGTGTCCCCGACACCGCCGCCCGGCCAGGTGCGCTGGGCCGCCCAGGTGCACGACGCCTACAAGATCTACGGCAGCGGTGAGAACGAGGTGCGGGCGCTCGACGGCGTGACGGTCGGCTTCGAGGCCGGCAGGTTCACCGCCATCATGGGGCCGTCCGGGTCCGGCAAGTCGACGTTGATGCAGTGCGCTGCGGGCCTGGACCGCCTGAGCGGCGGCATCGCGATGATCGGCGACACCGACATCTCCCGCCTCGGCGAGAAGGCGCTCACCCTGCTGCGCCGCGAGAAGGTCGGCTTCATCTTCCAGCAGTTCAACCTGCT
>JAFAFZ010000169.1 GCA_023423215.1 Actinomycetes bacterium | reverse complement strand
GGGCCCGGCGCCGTCGGGACGGAGCCGGGCCCGGTGTCGTGCGGTCGAGGACGTGTCGGCTCACATGCCGACGGGGCACCCCCACGCAGCCACGCCGGGGATGATCACCGTCACGCGTTCGGTGATCGGCGGCTCCTCGAAGACGTAGATGCTGCACATCCGACCGCCCAGGTCGGTCAGCGGGATCGGGACCTTGCACGCGGACGCGGCGACCAGCACCACGCTCGCGAGCAACGCCATCCGGAGACGGTCCACTGCAGTACGGCTCATCGGTTCTCTCCCCCGTGTTCCGGGCGCCGACGTGCGGCGCCCGCGCCTGCGACGCCGCCCCGCCCCGGCGCCAGATCGGACCGTAGTCCCCGACCCCCACGGCGTGACGTGGGATCTGCGCTGGCGCCCGGCCGCCGGCGGGCGGTCGGAGGGCGGACTGGTTCGAGCTCCGGGCGCCCGGGTACACAGTCCCGATGCCTGCCCTCTCCCCGCCCGCGTTCCGCTCCCCTCGCCGCCGCGTGCGCACGTGCGCAGCGGCTGCCGTGGCCGCGATCCTCGTGACCGTGTCCGCCGCCTGCAGCTCCACCCCGAAGAACGTCGCGGTCGTGGGCGACTCGATCACGTTCATGACCAAGGACCAGCTGGCCGCTGGCTCCGACGACCAGTGGGACGTCGCCGCGATGCCCGGCGCCACGGCCGAGCAGATGCAGGGCTCCGCCGCCGAGCTCGCGACCCGGCCGCACGACCAGGCGATCGTCAACCTCGGCACGAACGACGCCCTGCGCGGCGTCCCGCTCGAGACGACCACCGCGAGCCTGCAGGCCATCGTCGACGCCTTCGCCGGGGTCGAGTGCGTGCACCTGGTGACGATCACCGAGCAGCTGCCGGACGAGGACCGCCCGGCACCGCAGGCGGCCGCGGCGATCAACGAGTGGATCCGTCAGCTCGACGACCAGCGCGACGACGTGCACGTCATCGACTGGCAGGCCGAGACCGAGGGCGACGGCGTCGAGCTGCTCGAAGCGGACCACGTGCACCCCAACGCCGAGGGCAGCGAGCGCCTCGTCGGCATGGTGCGCGACGCCGCCGGCGGCTGCTGACCGCACGGCCTGCCCGGCGCAGGGCAGGACGGCGACCGATGGGCAGATCTGCCCGGACCACGTGAGGCCGTCGAGATCCGCCCGATCGACCGGGCGTCGTGTCGGATGTTCGTAGTACCGTCAACGACCTGCACGCAGGGACGTGCGGGCGATGCGGAACCGGGCGGGAGAACGAACGATGTGGACGAAGCAGCGCGTGCGGACGCGTCTGATCGGCGCCGCGGCGCTGGTCGCAGGTGGACTGCTCCTGACGGCGTGTCCTCCTCCGGTGGTGGATCCGGGTGGCGGCACGACCACGACCGCCCCGCCGCCGGCGCCGGTCGACTCCTTCGTCGCGGTGCCGATGATCTCGGGTCTGACCCAGGCGGTGAACGTCGCCTTCGCGCCGGACGGCCGGGTCTTCGTCGCCGAGAAGTCCGGCATCATCAAGACCTACGACAGCATCGACGACTCGACCGCCACCATCGCCGCCGACCTGCGGGCCCCGGTGCGCAGCATCGGCGACCACGGCCTGCTCGGCCTGACCATCGACCCCCAGTACCCGGCACGGCCCTACCTCTACGGCCTGTTCACCTGGGACTCGACCGGGCTCTGGGGCGATGCCTGCGCCGCGGGCTACGCCCAGAACGGCTGCGTCACCGGCGGACGCATCGTGCGGCTCGAGCTCGACGCGGCGGGCCAGGCCATCGGCGCGCCGACGACGCTGGTCGACGACCGCTGGTGCTTCCAGTTCACCAGCCACGGCGTCGGCGACCTGCAGTTCCTGGACGACGGCACCCTGCTCGCCAGCGCGGGTGAGGGCGCCCACGTCGCCGGCATCGACTACGGGCAGTACGGCGGACAGCCGGTGTTCCCGCCCATCCCCTACGTCACGCCGCGCAACGGCTGCGGTGACCCGCCCGGCGGTGTCGGCGGTCCGGTGGCGTCCAACACCGCCGAGGGCGGTGCCTTCCGCAGCCAGGACTTCCTGACCGACGCCGACCCGCTCGGGTGGAACGGCGCGCTCGTGCGCCTCGATCCCGACACGGGCGAGGCGCCCGCCGACAACCCGCTCGTGGGCGTCGGCACCGTGGACGACGACCACCTGGTCGCGCACGGCCTGCGCAACCCGTACCGGTTCGCCATCCGGCCCGGCACCGACGAGGTCTACCTGGCCGACGTCGGGCGCAACCACTACGAGGAGATCGACGTCACCGAGCCGCTCGACGACGTGGTCGAGAACTTCGGTTGGCCCTGCAAGGAGGGCCAGATCGACCAGCCGTCCTGGGCCGCGCTGAACAACACGATGTGCGCGCTCCTGCTCGATCCCGAGGCTCCGAGCACGCTCACCGGGCCCTGGTACGACTACTCGCACGCCGGCGGCGGCGCCTCGATCGGTGGCATCGAGTTCGTGCCCACGCAGGGGCGCTACCCGGCCGAGCACGAGGGCGCCATCATCTACTCGGACTACGTCAAGGCGAAGGTGTTCACGCTGCGCATCGCGCCGGACGGCTCACCCGATCCCGGCGGCCCGACGATCGTCGTCGAGGACTCGATCACCGTCGACATCGAGGCGGCACCCGACGGCTACCTCTACACGGTCGACTACGTGAACGGCACCGTGAACCGGCTCGTGCACTCCGACGCCGCGCCCGTCGCCCGGCTCACCGCGGACGTGACCACGGGTGCGCTGCCGCTGGCGGTGGACTTCGACGCCTCGACCTCGAGCGACCCCGACGGCGGCACGCTCACCTACGAGTGGGACCTGGACGGCGACGGCGAGTTCGACGACGGCACCGGCCCGACGGCGTCCGCCACCTACGAGACCGCCGACGACGTCGAGGTCGCGGTGCGGGTGACCGACGAGAGCCTCGTCTCGTCCGTCGCCACCCTGACGGTGCGTCCGGGCAACACGGCACCCGAGGTCCAGATCGACATCACGACCCCGCTGCCGTGGTCGGCGAACGACGACATCAGCTTCGAGATCACGGCGACCGATGCCGAGGACGGCGTGCTGGACGCGACGTCCATCGAGTGGGACGCCGAGATCTTCCACTGCTACGCCGAGGACGACTGCCACGCGCACCCCTACACCGAGGGGTCGGAGTCGGCGGCGGCGACCATCACCGGACCGTCGCACGGCTTCCCGTCGTACGTGGTCCTGCGGGCCCGGGCGACCGACAGCCGCGGCCAGGTCACCGAGGTCAGCCAGGAGCTGCACCCCGCGACCGCGACGCTGGAGATCACCTCGACCCCGCCGGGGGCCACGGTGACCGTCGGCGAGGCGAGCGGCATCACGCCGTTCACGATGACGGTGATCGACGAGGACACGCTGACCATCTCGGTGCCGACGCCCCAGACGATCGGCGGCACGCCGTACTCGTTCGGTGCGTGGGACCACGGTGGTGCGCAGTCGCACGACTACCTGGCCTCCGGTGACGCGTCGCTGCACCTGACGCTCACGCCCTGATCGGCAGGCCCTGACCAACCGGTCCTGACCCGGCGACCTCGACGGGTCGCTCCGGCCCTCATCCGGGCCCGAGCGACCGCTCACGGACCCGATCGGCGTCGCCGGTCGGGGTCGGTCGCGTCCGGCGTCACTCGACCAGACGGACGATCGCCTGGTCGCTCTGGTAGCCGAACTGCAGGTCCGCGACGCCCGACTCGGTCTTCACCAGCGCCGGCTCGAAGGTCCACGCGTCGACGGCCTGGACCTTCGTG
>JAFAFZ010000166.1 GCA_023423215.1 Actinomycetes bacterium | reverse complement strand
GCCCTGGGCAGCGCAGCGGCGACCGGCCTCGGGGGACTCGCCGCGAAGAAGGCCGCCGCCGAGGCGAGCGGCGTCACGCTCCAGCTGCTGCTCGCCGTGACGGAGCAGCGCTTCGTCGTGCTGAACCGCGACACCGGCGGCCGCCTGCCGGACGTGGTGGCGAGCTTCGACCGCGCCACCGCGCACGTCCAGGTCTCGAAGTTGGGCTTGTCGCGCCTGATCACGCTGAGCGATCCCACCACCGGCGACTCGCTCACGCTGCACGGCAGCACCGGCCCGTTCAGCTCCTTCTCGAAGGGCGACGCGCTCGTGCTCCACCTGCTCGCCGCCTGATCGGCCCCCCCAGCCAGCAGCGGTCACCGACGATCTCGCACCCGGCCGTCTCGGCGGACCCCGATCGGGTAGGTCGAGCGACATGGAGATCGTCGTGCCGATGCTCATCGTCCTGGTCGTCGGAGCGATCGCGATCCCCGTGATCCTGCTCCGGAACCGTCGTGACCCGCCCACGGGCGGCCGCGATGCGACCGCTCGCGGCTCCATGCCCACGTGGGGCTCGGGCTCGCCGACGAAGGACGGCGAGCCGATGCCGGGGTCGCAGGCGGATCGGGGACGCCACGGCAAGCCCTGACCCGCGCCGCCCTTACCTCACGGCGGCGGGTTGTCCGCGCCCGGCGCCAGCCGACCCTCGGCCGGCGCATCGTCGTACGGCGCGGCCTCGCGGTCGCTGCCCCGGAGGCGCGACTCGTCGTCGCCCCGGGTGTCGGCGCCCGGCGGCAGGCTCTCCCGCTTCCGCTCGTCCTGGGGATCCGTGCCCTCCACCTCCGGATCGTCGAAGTCGTCGCTGTCCAGCTTCGGTTCGCTCATGCAGCTCCCCTACCCGCTGGGCACCGGGACGGCACCTCGTGGCCGCAGCCGGTGGCGGGATCCGTCACGATCTTGTCGTTGACGCCGCACGGGCCCGCTGCGAGGTTGGTCCCCATGCTGGAGCTGCGACCCTCGTGCGAGCACTGCGACGCGGCGTTGCCGCCGGACTCGCTCGCCGCCCGCATCTGCACCTTCGAGTGCACGTTCTGCGCCACGTGCACCGACGAGCTGCTGGCCGGCGTCTGCCCCAACTGCACCGGCGAGCTGCTCCCCCGCCCGGTCCGCCCCGCCGGGTTGCTGGACGGCGCACCGGCTGGCGGCGATCGGGTGCACTCGCCGGTCGACCTGGCGGCGCACCGGCAGGTGCTGCCCGACCGCGCGCCGGGTCCCGACCACGCCGGCGTCGTGCTGCGCCGCTACGCAGACGCGTGGCGCGCGGGTGACCTGGACGCGCTGGTCGGCTGCTACGCACCGGACTTCACGCTGCACTACGGCGGCACGTCACGCTTCGCCGGCGTGCACCGGGGCCGTGACGCCGCGCTGGCAGCGATGGCCGAGGTGTCCTCCCTCGCGCCCCGCACGCTGCGCTCGATCGATCGGATCCTGGTGGCGGACGACGGCGGCGCCCTCGTCGTGACCGAGGCGCTCGAACGTGACGGCCGCGTGGTCGAGCTGCAACGCGTGCTGCGCTACCGGGTCCACGACGACCACCTGGCCGAGTGCTGGCTGCTCGACGCCGACCAGCGACTGGTCGACGAGCTCTGGGCGTGACCCGTCGGACGGGTGGGGACAGGCGAGCCCCCACCCGTCCGGACGATCAGACGGCCATCGCCGAGCGCACCTCGTCCAGCGCCGCCTCGCCGCCGTCGCCGCTGCCGGTGATGCGACCGGACTCGAGCACGTAGTAGCGGTCCGTCGATCGCAGTGCGAAGCCGACGTGCTGCTCGACGAGCATCACCGTCAGGTCGCCGCGACGCGTCAGGTCGACGATCACCTGCTCGATCTCGGCCACGACGTTGGGCTGGATGCCCTCGGTCGGCTCGTCCAGGATCAGCAGCCGCGGCCTGGTCAGCAACGTGCGCGCGATCGCGAGCTGCTGGCGCTGGCCGCCCGAGAGCAGACCGGCCGGGCGGCTCAGCAGCGTCGTGAGCGCGGGGAACGTGTCGAGCACCTCGTCGATCTCGGACTTCGCCGTCGAGACGAGCTGCAGGTTCTCGAGCGTCGTCATCTGCGGGAAGCTCAGCTGGCCCTGGGGCACGTAGCCGAGGCCCCGCTTCACGCGCCGGTTGGGCGGCAGCTTGGTGACGTCCTCGCCGTCGAGCAGGACCGTCCCGGACTTCACGGGGATCAGGCCGACGGCGACGCGCAGCAGCGTGGTCTTGCCGGCGCCGTTGTGGCCCATGACGGCGGCGCCGCCGCCGACGGGGATCGCCACGTCGACGTCGAAGAGCACCATCGTGCGGCCGTACCCCGCGGTGACGCCCTTGATCTCGAGCATCGACTCAGCCATCGAGGGCCACCTCCGTCACGGTCCCCAGGTAGACCTCCTGGACCCGGGGGTCGGCCTGGATCTCGGCGACGCTCCCTTCGGCGAGCACCTTGCCCGCGTGCATCACGGTCACGAAGTCGGCGTAGGTCCGCATGAACTCCATGTCGTGCTCGATGACGACGATCGTGCGGTCGGCGACGATGCGCTGGAGCAGCTCGCCGGTCTCTTCGCGCTCGTCGGTGCTCATGCCGGCGACCGTCTCGTCCAGGAACATCACCTGCGCGTCCTGCACGAGCAGCATGCCGACCTCGAGCCACTGCTTCTGGCCGTGGGCCAGGATGCCCGCCGGACGGTGCGCCAGCTGCGTCAGCCCGATCGTCTCGAGCGCCTCCTCGACGCGTTCGGGCACCTTGCGACGTGGCAGCAGCAGCCCCGCGGCCCTGCGGTGCAGCCCCGCGGCGATGTCCAGGTTCTGCAGGACGCTCAGCTGCTCGAACACGGTCGCGGTCTGGAAGGTGCGGCCGATGCCGAGGCGCACGATCTTGTGCGACTTCATCGTGAGCAGGTCGTGGTTGCGGAACACCGCCTGGCCGGTGCCGTGCACCAGCCCGGTGAGCGCGTCGACCAGCGTGGTCTTGCCCGCGCCGTTCGGTCCGATCAGGAAGTGCAGGCGACCCTGCAGCAGCGTCAGGTCGACGCCCTCGATGGCCTTGAACCCGTCGAAGTCGACGGTCAGGTCGCGGATCTCGAGGTAGTCCTGGCCCAGGAACGACGTCGTCATGCCACCGCCTCCGCCTCGGCGACGACCCGGGTCGACGCCGGAGCGTCCGAGGTGCCACCGGCCGACCCCCGTGAGAACAGGCCCTTGACCTTCGGCCACAGCGAGGCGATGCCGCCGGGCAGGAAGAGCAGCACGACGATGAACAGCGCGCCCTGGAAGTAGGTCCACTGGTTCGGGAACTGCTCCGAGAGCGTCGACTGCCCGTAGCCGACGGCGATCGCGCCGAGCGCCGGGCCGAGCAGCGAGGCGCGGCCGCCGAGCGCGACGCCCGCGATCATCATGATCGAGGCGGCGGCATCCACGTTCGACGGCGAGATGATGCCGGCGATCGGGGCGAACATCGCACCGCCGATGCTGGCCATGATCGCCGCGACGACGAACGCGACGAGCTTGATGTTGGCCGGGTCGTAGCCCAGGAAGCGGATGCGCTCCTCGGCGCCGCGGGTCGCGACGAGCAGCTCGCCGTAGCGGCTCCGGTAGAGCTGCCAGGTGATCACCAGGAACACCACCAGGATCCCGGCGGCGATCATGTAGAGGTCCTTCTTGACCGCCGGGTCGTACAGGTTCTGGCCGAAGAAGGTGGTGAAGGTGTTCAGGCCGTTGAATCCGCCGGTCTGCTTGATCGTCGCGATCAGCAGCGTCGAGAAAGCGACCGCGAGCGCCTGGGTCAGGATGGCGAAGTACGCGCCCTTCACCCGCCGCTTCAGGATGGCGTAGCCGAGCACGAACGACACGAGCGCCGGCAGCGCCACGATGGCGAACAAGGTGAAGGGCCCGCTGCGGAACGGCTCCCACCAGCCCGGCATCGTGGCGTCGCCGTACAGGACCATGAAGTCCGGCACCTCGCCCGGGCCGGCGGCCTCGAGCTTCATGTGCATCGCCATGGCGTAGCCGCCAAGGCCGAAGAACACGCCCTGGCCCATGACGAGCATGCCGCCACGTCCCCAGGCCAGGCCGATGCCGACCGCGGCGATCGCCCAGCAGCAGTACTTGGCCAGGTTGCCGAGGCGGAACGGCGTGAGCGAGCCGGGCGCCCACACGAGCAGGACCAGCGCCACGACGACGATGCCGACCAGGCCGCCGTAGGTCCGGAACAGCTGGGCGGCCGAGCGGGAGACCGGCGTCGCGACGACCGCATCGGTCGCGTCGGGGGCGTCCGGAGCGTCGGAGGTGTGGGCGGTGGTGGTCGTCATGCCAGCGCCCTCGTCCGGACCGTGAAGAGGCCCTGCGGGCGGATCTGGAGGAAGACGACCACGAGGGCGAACGTGATGACCTGCGCCATCGAGCCGCTCGTCCAGTCGGTCAGGAACGCGGTCGCCACGCCGACGACCCAGGCGGCGATGAGCGTGCCCTTGAGCTGCCCGACGCCCCCGGCGACGACCACCAGGAAGGCCGGGATGATGTACGTGGTGCCGAGCGTCGGGTTGGTGCCGGAGATCAGGGCGATGGCCACGCCGCCGACGCCCGCCAGGCCGGAGCCGAGGAAGAAGGTGATGCGGTCGACGTTGCGGGTCGACACGCCCATGGTCTCGGCGAGCTCGCGGTTCTGGACCGTCGCACGGATCTGGCGTCCGAACGAGCTGTACTTCAGCACCGCGTAGAGCGCACCGAGCGAGGCGAGCGCCAGCAGGATCGTGAAGAGCTGGCGGTGCGGCCAGTCGTAGCCGAACACGGTGATGCTGCCCCGCATCCACGTCGGCGGGCTGACCGGGTCGCCCTGCGCCCCGAAGATGTCCTTCGCGAGCTGCTGGAGGACCATCGCGACGCCGACGGTGACCAGCAGCGTGTCGAGCGGTCGTCGGTACATCCACTGGATGATCGAGACCTCGAGCAGCAGGCCGAGGAGTCCGGCGATGACGAACGCGACCGGGATGGCGACCACGATCGACAACCCGGTGCTGGAGATGACCTGTTGGGTCACGTAGGCCGCGTACGCGCCGGCCATGAGGAACTCGCCGTTCGCCATGTTGATGACACCCATCTGACCGAAGGTGAGGGTCAGGCCGAGTGCGGCCAGCAACAGGATGGCGCCGGTGGCGGTACCGGTCAGGAAGGGGGTGGTGAGTGCGTCCATGGCCCACGCTTTCGGTTGCGCTCAGAAGGGTCGATCGAGGTGCGCCGCTGCGGCGCATCGTCCGGACGGAGGCACGGACGGAAGGGGAGCCGGGAGGGCAGGGCGGTGCCCTCCCGGTGCGGGGGGGGGGGGGGGGGGGGA
>JAFAFZ010000163.1 GCA_023423215.1 Actinomycetes bacterium | reverse complement strand
CCCCCCCCCACGCCCCCCGCCCCCCCCCCGGGCGCCCACGCCGACCCGCCGGATCCGGTGCGCGTGCTCCGGGCGATCATCGACGCGTTCGACGAGCCGGTGCCGACCTTCGAGTACGCGCTGCGATGGCTCGACGAGCACCGCCCCGACCCCGTCGGCCGCTCGGTGCTGCACGGCGACTTCCGGTTGGGCAACCTGATCGTGGACGACGACGGGCTGCGCTCGGTCCTGGACTGGGAGCTGACGCACCTGGGCGACCCCGCCGAGGACCTCGGCTGGCTCTGCGTGCGCGCGTGGCGCTTCGGTGCCCCCCTCCCCGTCGGCGGGTTCGGCACGCGGGAGGAGCTCCTGGCCGCGTACGCCGGCGCGGGCGGTCGACCGATCGATGCGGCGACGCTGCGCTGGTGGGAGGTCTACGGCACGCTGCGGTGGGGCGCGATCTGCCTGACCCAGACCGCCGTCCACCTGCGCGGCGAGCTGCGCTCGGTCGAGCTCGCGGCGATCGGTCGACGGGTGTGCGAGACCGAGTGGGACCTGCTCCTGCTGATCGCCCCGGACCACGCCGCAGTCGCGCACGATCGGCGCGCGCAGCGCCTGGCGCACGCCGCCGCAGAGCTGGGCGAGGTGCGCGACGACGCGGGGCTCCACGGCCGCCCGAGCGCGGTCGAGCTGGTCGCGGCGGTGCGCGAGTTCCTGACCGATCGGGTGATGCCGGGCACCGGCGGAGGGCTCGCCTTCCACGCGCGGGTCGCGTCGAACGTCCTGGCCATGGTCGAGCGCGAGCTGGTCGAGGGGCCGGCCCAGGGCTCACGGCGCGCCGAGGCGCTCGATGAGCTGGACGTGCGCACCGAACGCGAGCTCGCCCGGGCGCTGCGCCAGGGCACGCTGCAGGCCTCCAGCGACCGGATCCTCGAGGTCCTGGCCGAGGGGGTCGTGGACCGGGTCGGCGTGGCGAACCCGAAGTACCTCGACCTGCCCACCTGAGCGGCTTGCCAGCCGGAGGGACGGCACGCTCGGGAAGCCATCCGAGACCCGCTGTGTTCTTCCTGGCGTGCGTCGGGGGTAGAGCACCCGTCCTGCACGGGGCTCGAGCCTCGTCCGATGCACCAGGTGGCACCCGCGTCCCTTCGGGGGAGACGGGTGTCACCACCGAGGGGCCTTCGGTCCCGGCCCCCGGCCGGCCGATACCCTTGACACCGTCCGTAGAATATGGTTTTGGTCATCGCGAACCGATGTCGAGCGGTCCCTCGACGTCCCCCGCCGGTGACCGTCCGTCCACAGCGAATGAGGTACCTGGTGGCGAATCAGCGAGTAGAGCGCGACGAAGAAGATCTCGTCCGGATGTACTTGAAGGACATCGGTCAGTACGCCCTGCTGACCAAGGACGACGAGGCGCGCCTCGCCCAGGCCATGGAGGCGGGTCGTGAGGCTCGCACCGAGCTCGAGGAGAGCGGCAAGTCCGTCTCCCCCGCACGCAAGCGCGAGCTGCGCCGCCTCATCCGCGAGGGCGAGGACGCCGAGCGCACGTTCGTGCAGTCGAACCTGCGTCTGGTCGTCTCGATCGCGAAGAAGTACCAGGCCTCGGGCATGCCGCTGCTGGACCTCGTCCAGGAGGGCAACCTCGGCCTGATGCACGCCGTCGAGAAGTTCGACTGGCGCAAGGGCTTCAAGTTCTCGACCTACGCCACGTGGTGGATCCGCCAGGCCCTCACCCGCGGCATCGCCAACACCGGTCGCACCATCCGCCTCCCCGTCCACGCGGGCGACACGATGAACCGCGTCCAGAAGGCACGCACCCGCCTCGAGACCTCGCTCGGTCGTCCCGCGACGCTGGCCGAGCTCGCGGCGGACCTCGAGATGCCCGAGGCGAAGGTCACCGAGACCCTGCTCTTCGCGGCGGACACGCTCTCGCTGTCGACCCCCCTCCGGGAGGACGGCGACGCCGAGCTGGGCGACGTCGTGCCGGACCGTGGCGCCGTCACCCCGTTCGAGGCCGCCTCGGTGGCGCTGCTGCCCGCCGAGATCGGCCGGCTGCTCTCGCCGCTCGACGAGCGGGAGCGAGAGATCCTGAAGCTGCGCTTCGGCCTGGACCGCGGCGAGCCCCGCACGCTCGAAGAGGTCGGCGAGCACTTCGCGCTGACCCGTGAGCGCATCCGTCAGATCGAGGCCCGCGCGATGTCGAAGCTGCGCCACCCCTCGGCCGACACGGGCGCCCGCGACCTGCTCAGCGTCTGATCCACCCCGTCCTCGTCACGGCCGGTGTCCACCTCGGTGGGCACCGGTCGTGTCGCGTCCGGGCGCAGGTCGAGCGCGGGCGGCCGGCTGGTCGACACCCCGGCCGGCGGCTCACCCGACCCGTCGGTCGACGCCCTCCCAGTAGGGCTCTCGCAGTTCGCGCTTGAGCAGCTTGCCGGAGGGGTTGCGGGGCAGGGTCTCGGCGAAGTCGATGGACTTCGGGAGCTTGAAGCCCGCCAGGTGCTCGCGGGCGAAGGCGATGATCTCCTCGCCGGTGACCTCGGAGTCGGGGGTGCGCACGACGATGCCCTTGATCGCTTCGCCCCAGCGCTCGTCCGGCACACCGATGACGGCCACGTCCGCGACCTCGGGGTGCAGCATCAGCACGTTCTCGACCTCGGTCGGGTACACGTTCTCGCCACCGGTGACGATCATGTCCTTCACTCGATCGTGCAGGAACACGAAGCCGTCGGGGTCCAGGAAGCCGGCGTCGCCGGTGTGGAACCAGCCGCCGTCGGTCACGGCGGCAGCGGTGGCCTCCGGGTTGTTCCAGTAGCCGACCATGTTCTGGTGGGAGCGGGTCCACAGCTCGCCCACCTCGCCGACCGGGACGTCCTGGCCCGTGGCCTGGTCGACGACGCGGATCTCGACCCAGGGGTACGGGCGGCCGCACGAGCGGAGCAGGTCCGGACGGTGCTCCGGGTCGTGGTCGGCCCCGTCGAGCTGGGTGATCGCTCCGGTCGTCTCGGTCAGGCCGTACACCTGGATGAACTCGCAGCCGAAGGTCTCGAGGCCCTTCAGCAGCACCGAGTCGGTGATCGGCGACGCGCCGTAGACGAGCGTGCGCAGCGTCGAGAAGTCGGTCGTCTCGACGCCGGGCGTCATCAGCAGGAACTGGATGACGACGGGCACCATGAAGGTGTTCGTCACGCCGAACCGTGGGATCAGGTCCAGCACCGCCGCGGGGTCGAGCTCTCGCAGGACCACCGTTCGGCAGCCGAAGTAGAGCCCGATCATCGACCAGCCAGCGCCGGCGATGTGGAACGTCGGCATGATGGCGAGGCTCACCGAGTCCTCGCTGAAGCGCCACTGCTCGGCGGTGCCGTCCACGCCGGAGAAGAAGTTGTCGTTCGAGAGCATCACGCCCTTGGGCAGGCCGGTCGTGCCCGAGGTGTAGAGCTGGAAGGCGATGTCGACGCCGGTCGCCCGGTAGCCGGGGTCCTCGTCCGCGGCGGCGCCGACCCACTGCTCGTAGTTCGTCCACCCGTCGCGCCCGCCGATCGCGACGAAGGTCGTCACGCCGTCCAGGTCGCCGCGCACCTTCTCGATCGCGTCCGTGAAGTCGGGCCCCACGACGACCACGGACGCCTGCGCGTCGCGGATGATCTGCGCCATCTCGGGCGGGGCCAGGCGCCAGTTCACCGACACGTTGACGGCGCCCAGCTTCGCCAGGCCGAACGTGACCTCGAACCACTCGAGCCCGTTCTTGTCGATGAAGGCGACCCGGTCGCCGGGGCCGACGCCGACCGAGCGCAGCGCCTGCGCAGCCTGGTTCGAGCGGTGGTCGAGCTCGCCGAAGGTCATCGACCGGTCCTCGCACTCGAGGGCCGGCGCGTCCGCCCGATCCTGTCCGTGGGTGCGGATGAGGTCGGCGATGTTCGAGATCGACATGGGTCCCCCTGGATCGGACGGCTCGGCGTGCCCCGCCGGTTGTGACCGGCGTCATACCAGCTTGGCACCTGCCGACGCCTCCGGCCCGGCCGCCCCGGCGCCACGCTGCCCCTCCGCACCCCCTACCGTGGCGCGATGGGTGAGGATCCGGAGGGGACGACGCGCCCGCGACGGCGTGCCGTCGCCGTGCTGTGCGGCGTCGGGCTGTGTGCGGTGCTGGCCATCGCGGGATGGGCGATCCTCCGCCCGTCGGGCGAGGCCGACGAGGTCGGCACCGAGGCGCGGGTCGATGCGGACGACGAGCTGCCGGCGCTCGTCCTCGAGCCGGGGGACTCGTTGCCGAACGGGTTCGTCGTCGCGGACGGCACGTCGGTGCCCGGCGGCGTCTTCCCGGAGATGGGCGACCGCAGCGCCGCCACCTTCACCAGCGCGGATGTGCAGATCGAGGTCCCCGGCGACATGACCGCCGCGGTGCGCGACTACCTCGACCAGGCAGTCGAAGTGGGCTACGCCCTCATCGCCCACCAGGAGGACGACGCCTGCTGGTACCAGCCGCTCGAGGTCGAGCAGGGTGCACCGCAGCCCGCCGAACCCGCCTTCGTGCGGCTGCACTGCAGTGTCTCCGGGACCCGCTCGACCCCGGACGGACAGGAGCAGTTCCGCCTCGATGCCGAACGGACCTACCCCGTGGCAGCTCTGCAACCGGTCAACGCCCTCCGGATCGGCTTCTCGGCGTCCAACGTCCCGCCGACCAGCGCGTGGCGTTCCATCGCACCCGCAGCGCTCCCGGAGCCCGGCTCCGGCCCATCGACGCCGGAGGTCCCGCTCGATCTCCCCGGTTCGGTCGATCCGCTCTGCGGCCCGGCGATGGAGTTGGTCGAGGGCAGCAGGATCCTGGCGGTCACCACCGACTGCGGACGCAGGTCCCGCGTCGCGCTCGCGGTCACCGGCGACCCGGATGAGGTGTACTCGGCGTACGTCGAGCAGGTGCGGGCGGTGGACCCCCAGTACTCGCAGCCGTTGGAGCCGAGCTCCTTCGAGCTGTCCGACGTGCAGGGTCGGTTCTTCGAGCCCGGGCGCTTCGTCCACGTCGACGGGGTGATGTGGGACGACGGTTCGACGCTCGAGGTCCGGATGCTCGACGGCGACGGCGTCCACGCTCCCACGCTCTGGATCGACGAGGTGAAGGGCTGATCCCCGGAGCCACTGTGGTTGATTTTCTGTAACACTTGGTGGCTAGTCTCTACGCCATGACGACCTTCGATCGCACCGGCTCGCTGTTCGAGCTGCGACGGACCGACGACGCCGCGCTGTACTCGATCCAGGTCGACCCGTCGTGGTCCTCGCTGCGCGGGGTGCACGGCGGGTTCCTGGCCTCGCTCGCCGTGCGGGCCACCGAGCCGCTCGTACCCGACCGCCAGGTCCGCACGGTGACGACGAGCTTCCTGCGCCCCGCAGCTCCCGGGGCGACCCAGGTCGAGGTCGTGCCCGAGCGCATCGGACGCACGCTCAGCACGCACGTCGTCACGGTGAGCCAGGCGGGGCGCGAGGTGGCGACCACTCGCATCACGACCGTCGCGCTGGTGGACGGCCTGGAGTGGGACGACGCCCCCGCCGGCGACGTGCTGCCGCCCGAGGAGTGCCTGCCGGTCGCGCCGCCCGAGGGCGTGCGCCACTTCGAACACGCCACGGCGCTGCTCGACCCGCGCCACGTGCCGTTCTCGCACGGGCCGCTGGCGCGCGTCGCCGGGTACGTGCGCCCGTTGGAGCCGCGCCCGATCGACGCGGCGTGGCTCACGATGATCCTGGACTGGTTCCCGCCGACGGCGTTCAGCCGCAACGATCCGCCGACCGGCGGCGTCAGCGTCGACTACACGGTGCACCTGCACCGCACGCTCGACCGGCTCGATCCGGAACTGTGGCTGGCGGGCGAGTTCCACGCGGACGTGAGCTCAGGAGCGATGGCCCTGGAGAAGGGCACGCTCCGCGCACCCGACGGCCGGCTGCTCGCCGAGTCCTTCCACACGCGCTGGACGGCCAACGGCATCAGCTGACGCTCAGGGCGCCACGCCCGGGTAGAGGGCGTCCAGCGGTCCGGCGAGGGCGCCACGCACCGTGCGGGAGAGGTCATCGGCAAGGACCTCGGACCGGCCCTCGGCGAGCGCGTCCAGGATCTGCTCGGCGACACCCTCGGGTGCGAGCTTCGGCGCGTCGATGCCGACCGTCATGTCGGTGTCCATGTACCCGACGTGCACCCCGACGACGAGGGTGCCCTGGCGCTGCAGCTCGACGCGGAGCCCGTTCGTCAGCGACCACGCCGCCGCCTTGGACGCGCAGTAGGCGCTCGTCGCGGGGAGCGAGAACCAGGACAGCACCGACAGCACGTTGACGAGGGCACCGCCGCCGTTGGCGGCGAGCACGGGGGCGAACGCCCCGCGGACCGACATCGTGCCGAAGTAGTTGACCTCCATGTCGAGCCGTGCGGCCTCGACCGCGCCCGTCGCGCGGGTGG
>JAFAFZ010000128.1 GCA_023423215.1 Actinomycetes bacterium | reverse complement strand
GACCGACGACACGAAGAGATGGACCGACGACGATGAAGGTGCTGCGCTCCTGGCTCCGAGAGTTCGCCCCGATCGAGGGCGACCCCGATGAGCTCGCGGTCCAGCTCACCGACCTCGGCATGGAGCTCGAGTCGGTGGCGCGGGTCGGCGAGGGGCTCGACGGCATCGTGGTGGCGAAGGTGCTCGACATCCGTGAGCACCCCGACGCCGACAAGATCCGCCTGGTCGACGTGGACGCCGGCGACGGCGAGGCGCTGCAGATCTGCTGCGGCGCCTCGAACATGTCGGTGGGGGACCTGGTCCCCCTCGCGACGATCGGCACGGTCATGCCTGGCGGCATGGAGATCGCCCGTCGCAAGCTGCGCGGCCAGGTCAGCAACGGCATGCTCTGCTCGGCGCGAGAGATGGAGATCGGCGACGACCACGCCGGCATCCTCCTGCTGCCGGGTGAGCTGGGGCTGGGCACCCCGATCGCCGAGGCGCTCGACCTGCGCACGGACGTCGTCTACGACTTCGACGCGCTGCCGAACCGCCCCGACACGCTGAGCGTGCTCGGCGTCGCCCGTGACCTGGCCGCCCGCCAGGGGGTGCCCTTCGCCATCCCGCCCTACGACCCCGTCACCTCCGGTGACAACGCGTCCGCGCTCGCGTCGGTGCGCATCGACGCGCCGGAGCTGTGCGGCCGGTTCCTGCTCCGCGTGCTGTCCGGGGTCGAGCTGGCCCCGTCGCCGAGGTGGATGGCACAGCGGCTGCTCGCGGCCGGCATGCGACCGATCAACAACGTCGTCGACGTCTCGAACTACGTGATGCTCGAGCTGGGCCACCCCAACCACGCCTACGACCTGGCCACCGTGCCCGGCGGCGAGCTGGCGGTGCGCTGGGCGCGCGACGGCGAGACGCTCGAGACCCTCGACGGGGTCGCGCGCACCCTGACGCCACGCGACGGCGTGATCGTGGACGCCACGGACACCGCCGTCGGCCTGGCCGGCGTGATGGGCGGCGCGTCGACCGAGATCAGCTCGACCACCACCGACGTGCTGCTCGAGCTGGCCTGGTGGGACCCGCAGACCATCGCGGACACCTCGACCCGCCACAACCTGCACTCCGAGGCGTCGCTCCGCTACAAGCGCGGCGTCGACCCCGAGCTGGCGCCCCTCGCCGCACGGCGCTTCGCCCAGCTGCTGGAGGAGATCTCCGACGCCCGTCTGCACCCGGGCGAGGCGACGGCGACGGGGAACGTGCCCGAACCCGCACGGGTGCGGGTCCGCACCGCCAAGGTCGACGGGCTCCTGGGCACCGAGCTCGGTCGTGACCGCATCGCGGCGCTGCTCGCGCCCATCGGGTTCACGAGCGAGCCCGACGGCGACGACCTGGTGGTGCAGGTGCCGACGTGGCGACCGGACTCGACGCTCGAGGTCGACGTCATCGAAGAGGTCGCCCGCCGCGTGGGCATGTCGAGCATCCCGAAGTCCGTCCCGGTCTCGCCCCACACGGGCGAGCTGACCGCTCGCCAGCGCGAACGGCGCCTGCTGCGCGACACGCTCGTCGGCGCAGGGCTGTCCGAGGCGATGCCGATGCCGTTCCTGGCACCGGGCGACCTGGAGCGCTGCGGTCTGCCCACGGGTGGACTGGTGCTGGCCAACCCGCTCGCGGCCGAGGAGTCGGTGCTCCGCACCTCGCTGCTGCCGGGCCTGCTGAAGGCCGTCGCCCACAACGCGAGCCACCGCCAGCCCGGCGTGCGCCTCTACGAGCTGGGCCGCGTGTTCGGCCTGGGCGACGGCGTCGTGACCGACGTCGCGGCGTCCGAGCTGGCCGCGCGCGTGCTCGGCGGCGAGGTCGAGCACCTGGCGGTCGTCCTCGCCGGCGCCGACGCCCCCGACGCCGTGCGGTTGCTCGAGACGCTGCTCCGTGCGACGCACCGCTGGTCCGCTCCGGTCCGGGACGAGACGCCGGCGGGCGCTGCGGACCTCGGCCAGGTCGAGCTGGTGGCCGGCGAGCTGCCGGGCCTGCACCCCGGTCGCGGGGCGACCGTCGTGGTCGCCGGCGAGGCGGTCGGCCAGGTCGGCGAGGTCGATCCCGGCGTCCTCGACGCGCACGGCATCGAGGAGCGCGTCGCCTGGCTCCAGCTGGACCTGACGGCCTTGCTCGCGCAGCCCGTCGCCGTTCCCCGGGCCGCACCGGTCAGCCGCTTCCCGTCGAGCGACATCGACCTGGCCTTCGTCGTCGCCGAGGACGTCGTCGCGGCCGACGTGCGAGCGACGATCGTGCAGGCCGCGCTCGGGGGCGGCGTCGACGGCGCGGTGCCCGTCGCCGTCGACCTCTTCGACGTGTTCCGCTCCGAGCAGCTCGGCCAGGATCGCAAGAGCCTGGCCTACCGCCTCCGGTTCCAGGCCGCTGACCACACGCTCACCGACGCGGAGGTCGCCACGGCGCGCCAGGCGGTGATCGACGCCGTGACGAGCGCGCACGACGCCACCCTCCGGGCCTAGGGGCCGTGGCCCCAGGGACATCCGGCGAGCCCGCGACAGTCGCAACTAATTGCAGGAACCTGCACGAAGCTGCGCTAGGGTGTGCGAATGTTCGACATCGGCATCATCGGGGCCTCCGGGTTCACGGGCGCGGAGCTGCTGCGGATCTGCGCGCAGCACCCGGAGCTCCGCGTGCGCGTGGCCACCGGGGACTCGCAGGCCGGCACGGCCGTGGCGGACCTGTACCCGAGCCTCGCCGCGGCCTACAGCGACCTGGTCTTCCAGCCGTGGTCGCCGGACCTGGTCGACGACCTGGACGTGGTGTTCCTCGGGCTGCCGCACGGCACCAGCCAGGGCATCGTGGGGGACCTCGTCGACCGTGTCCGGGTGGTGGTCGACCTCGGTGCGGACTTCCGCCTGTCCGATCCCGCCGCCTACCCCCGGTGGTACGGCGAGGAGCACACCCGTCCCGACCTGCTCGACCGCTTCGTGTACGGGCTGCCCGAGCTCTACCGGGAGCAGCTGCGCGCCACCGACTGCATCGCCACGCCCGGGTGCTACCCCACGGCGGCGTCGCTGCCGATGGCGCCGCTCGTGCGGGCCGGCCTGGTCGACCCCGGCCGGGTGATCGTCGACGCCGCGTCGGGCGTCTCGGGGGCCGGTCGGCCACCCAAGCCGAACACGACCTTCTGCACCGTCGACGAGGACTTCACGGCGTACGGCCTGCTCTCGCACCGCCACACGCCCGAGATGGAGATGAACATCGGCGCCTCGGTGCTGTTCACACCGCACCTCGCGCCGCTGAACCGCGGCATCCTGGCCACCTGCTACGGCGACCCCGCTCGTGACGGCCTGACGACCGCCGACGTGCTCGAGGTGCTCGGAGAGTTCTACGCGGACGAGCCCTTCGTGGTGGTCGCCGAGCGCTCGCCGTCGACGAAGGCCACCTTCGGCACCAACGCCGCGCACGTGACGGCCCGGGTGGACGAGCGCACCGGGACCGTCGTGGCGCTGTGCGCCATCGACAACCTGGGCAAGGGTGCGTCGGGCGCCGCGGTGCAGTGCGCGAACCTGGCGCTCGGCCTGGACGAGACCGCCGGCCTCCAGCTCGTCGGGACCTACCCGTGAGCGCCTCCGACGCCCCGGCCACGACGGGCCACGTGGCGGACCCGCGCCGGGACCCGACGGTCGCAGTGGACGTCCTGCTCCAGGCGCTGCCCTACATCGAGCGGTTCCGCGGGTCGGTCGTCGTCGTGAAGTTCGGCGGCAACGCCATGACGAGCCCCGAGCTCTTCGCCGACTTCGCGAAGGACGTCGTGATGATGCATCGCGTCGGCATGCGTCCGGTCGTCGTCCACGGCGGCGGCCCCCAGATCGGCGAGTGGCTGCGGCGGGTCGGGAAGGAGTCCTCCTTCGTCGACGGGCGGCGGGTCACCGACGCCGAGACCCTCGAGATCGCGCAGATGGTGCTCATCGGCAAGGTCAACTCCGACATCGTCACCGCGCTGAACACCGCGGGCCCGCTCGCCGTCGGGCTCTCGGGCACCGATGCCATGCTGCTCACCGCCACCGCCCACGACCCCGAGCTCGGGTTCGTCGGGTCGGTCACCAAGGTGCAGCCCGCCCTGATCGAGCGCACGCTCTCGATGGACCTCATCCCGGTCATCGCGACGATCGGTGCGGACGAGGCGGGGCAGACGTACAACATCAACGCGGACGACGCCGCGACCGAGATCGCGCAGGCGCTGCACGCCGAGAAGCTGATCTTCCTGACCGACGTGCCCGGGCTGCTCGCGGACGTCGACGACCCGGGCTCGCTCATCACGCGCGTCTCCACCGACGAGGTGCGCGACCACATCTCGACCGGGGTGGTCTCCGGCGGCATGATCCCGAAGATGGCCGGCTGCGTGCGCTCGATCGAGCACGGCGTCGGCTCCGTCCACCTCATCGACGGACGTGTGCCCCACGTCCTGCTGCTCGAACTGCTCACCGACGCCGGCGTCGGCACCATGGTCGTGGCCTCCGATGCTCCCGACGATGCCACGCCGCCCGCGACCGGCCCCACAGGAGCCCAGCCATGACCTCCGATCCGTTGATGCCGACCTACCCGGTGCCGCCCGTGGAGTTCGTGCGCGGGCACGGCTCGTGGCTCGTCGACGACCGTGGCAACGAGTACCTCGACCTGCTCTCGGGGCTCGCCGTGACCTCGCTCGGCCATGCGCACCCCGAGGTCGCCGCGACGTTGGCCGAGCAGTCCCGGACGCTGCTGCACGTCTCGAACCTGTTCGCGAACGACCAGAACCGGCCGCTCGCCCGCACGCTCGACGGCCTGCTCGGCGGCGGGGGACAGGTGTTCTTCTCGAACTCCGGCGCCGAGGCGAACGAGTGCGCCATCAAGCTGGCACGCAAGTTCGGCGGCCGCGGCCGCCACGTGGTGGTCAGCGCGTACGGCAGCTTCCACGGCCGCACCCTGGCCACCCTGCACGCCACCGGCCAGCCGGCGAAGCACGAGGTGTTCCAGCCGCTGCCCGAGGGGTTCCGCCACGTCACCTGGTCCGACGTCGACGAGCTGGCCTCGGCGATCGACGACACGGTCACCGCGGTGCTGCTCGAGCCGGTGCAGGGCGAGGGCGGGGTCAACCCGGCCACCGCGGAGTACTTCCGCGCGGTGCGCGAGCTCTGCGACGAGCGGGGCGTGCTGTTCATGGTCGACGAGGTCCAGACCGGCCTCGGTCGCTGCGGTCGGTGGTTCGCCCACCAGCACTTCGACGTCGTGCCCGACGTGGTGACCGTCGCCAAGGCGCTGGGCAACGGCGTGCCGATCGGGGCGTGCTGGGCGCGGGCCGAGGTGGCGTCCGTGTTCGAGCCCGGTGACCACGCGACGACCTACGGCGGCCAACCGCTCGTCGCTGCCGCCGCCCGCACGGTGCTCGAGGTCATGCAGCGCGAGGACGTGCCGAGCCGCTCCACGCGCGCCGGTCAGCGCTTCGTGGACGGGCTGCGCACGCTCCCCGGCGTCGCCGACGTGCGAGGCCTCGGCCTGCTGCTCGCGGTCGAGGTCGTCCCGGAGCAGCTCGGTGGCGCGGACGCCAAGGTGCTCGCCCAGGCGCTGCTCGACGTCGGCGTCGTGGTCAACGCGGTGACGCCCACCGCGCTGCGCCTGGCGCCCAGCCTGCTGATCTCGGACGACGAGATCGACCACGGCATCGACCGCATCTCGGCGGTGCTGCACGCGGCCGCGCAGGTCGACGTGGCAGCGCACGACACGACCGCGGAGACGGGCGCATGAGGCACCTGCTCGAGATCGACGACCTGACCCCGGACGAGCTGGTCGAGGTGCTCGACCGCTCCGAGGCCACCGGGCTGTCCCGGGTGCTCGAGGGCCGGGGGGCGACGCTGCTCTTCGAGAAGCCCTCGGCGCGCACCCGCACCTCGATGGAGATGGCGGTCGTGCAGCTCGGCGGGCATCCCGTCACGCTGCGCAACGAAGAGGTCGGCATCGACACCCGCGAGTCCGCCGAGGACCTGGCGCGCCTGTTCTCCGGCTACGGATCGGTCATCGGCGCCCGCGTCTTCGCGCACGACAAGGTCGAACGGCTCGCCGCGGCGGCATCCGTCCCGGTCGTGAACCTCCTCTCGGACGACGCCCATCCGGTGCAGGCGCTCGCCGACCTGCTGACCATCCGCCAGTCGTTCGGACGGCTCGAGGGGCTGACCGTCACCTACGTCGGCGACGCCAACAACGTGGCGCGCTCGCTCGGGCTGGCGTGCGGGCTCGTCGGCGCGGCGTTCCGCGTTTCGAACCCGCCGGGCTACGGCTTCGACGAGGCGACGACGGACCGGCTGCACGCGACCGGCGGCTCGTTCGAGCTGGTCGAGGATCCCCGGGAGGCGGTGCAGGGCGCGCACGTCGTCTACACCGACGCCTGGTACTCGATGGGCCAGGAAGAAGAGCGCCGCGTGCGCACCGAGGCGTTCGCCCGGTGGCAGGTCGACGGCGCGCTGATGGCCGCAGCGGCCGAGGACGCCATCTTCCTGCACTGCCTGCCCGCCCACCGCAACGACGAGGCCACCGACGAGGTGCTCGACGGCCCGGCGAGCCGCATCTGGCCCCAGGCCCACAACCGGATGCACACCGCCCGCGGCCTCGTGCACTGGCTGCTCACCGACGGCCTGGCCGACGCGGAGCACCCGTCGTGAGCGGGCGCCCCAACAAGGCGCAGCGCCAGCACCTGATCGCGAAGCTGCTCGAGGAGCACCGCGTCACGAACCAGGCGCACCTCGTCGAGCTGCTCGGCGACGTGGGGGTCGAGGTCAACGTGTCGACCGTGTCGCGCGACCTCGAGGAGCTCGGGGCGATCAAGGTGCGCATCCCCGGCGGCGAGACCGCGTACGCGGTCCCCGAGCTGCCGAAGGAGCAGGTCGCACCCCAGGACCACCTTCGCCGTGTGCTCGGCGACTGGGTGGTCGAGGTCGACCGCTCCGGTGCCCTGGTCGTGCTGCGCACGCCGCCGGGATCCGCCCACGTCGTCGCCTCCGCGATCGACCGAGCGGGCGTCGCCGGCGTGATCGGCACGGTCGCCGGAGATGACACACTGCTGCTGATCGCCCTCGAGGGCGGCGGTCCCGAGGTCGCGGCGCGCATCCACGACCTGGCCGGCCTCACCTGACACCGACACCCCGGCGACCCCGGTCGCCGCCCCACCCGGGCGGCGCCGCGCCGCCCACGACCTCGTAGAAGAGAACGGAGACGACACCATGGCGAAGCGAGTCGTGCTGGCCTACTCGGGCGGCCTCGACACCTCGGTCGCGGTGCGCTGGATGATCGAGAACCTCGGACTCGAGGTCGTGTGCCTGTCGGCGGACGTCGGCCAGGAGGGCACGCTCGAGGGCAACCGGGAGAAGGCGCTGGGCGCGGGCGCGATCGCCTACGAGCAGCTGGACCTGCGACAGGAGTTCGCCGAGGACTACCTGGCGCCGATCATCAAGGCGAACGCGCTCTACGAGCAGAAGTACCCCTTGGTCTCCGCGCTGTC
>JAFAFZ010000057.1 GCA_023423215.1 Actinomycetes bacterium | reverse complement strand
GTCGCGCTCCGCCGGCGGCGGGGCCCCCGTGCGGGTCGCGCTCACGGCGCTGCACGGCATGGGCGCCGAGCTCGCCGAACGGGTGCTGCGGGCCGCCGGCCACCGGGACCTGCACCCGGTCGAGTCGCAGCGTCGGCCGGACCCCGACTTCCCCACGGTGTCGTTCCCGAACCCGGAGGAACCCGGGGCGCTCGACGAGCTGCTGGCCACCGCGGCGCGCCACGCCTGCGACGTCGCCGTCGCCAACGACCCGGACGCCGACCGGCTGTCGCTGTCGCTGCCCGACCGATCGGGCACGTGGCGGGCGCTGAGCGGCGACGAGGTCGGCGCCCTGCTGGCCTGGCGTCTGCTCGCCCTGACCGAGCGCACCGGGCGCCGACTGATGTGCACGACCGTCGTGTCGTCGCGCCTGCTCTCCCGACTCGCCGACGCGGCCGACGCCGAGTTCGTCGAGACGCTGACCGGCTTCAAGTGGCTCTGCCGCCCCGGCCTCGCCCACCCCGAGCTGACCCAGGTGCTGCTCTACGAGGAGGCGCTCGGCTACGCCGTCGGACCGGGCGCCCGGGACAAGGACGGCATCTCGGCCGCGCTCGTCGCGGTCGACCTGGTCGCCGCCCTGCGCGCCGAGGGGCGCACCGCGTGGGACGTGCTCGACGACCTGGCGGCGCGCCACGGCGCCCACGTGTCGGCGAACGGATCGATCCGCCTGGCAGGCACCGGGTGGCAGGAGCGCGTCGCCGCCCTGGTGCAGCGGCTGGTCGCGACGCCACCGGCCGAGCTGGACGGCCACGGCGTCGAGCGCGTCGAGCTGCCGGCGCCCGACGTGATCCGCTGGTTCCTGGACGACGGCACGCGGGTGGTCGTGCGGCCGTCGGGCACCGAGCCGAAGCTGAAGTACTACTGCGAGGCGATCGAGCCGGTGGCCACCACGCCCGACTCGGCGCGGGCCGCGGCCCGGGCGCGGCTGGAGGGGATCGTCGCGTCGCTGGGCCGTCTGCTCGCGGTCTGAGCCGGGGGCTCAGACGTCGCGCAGCTGCTGGACCACGGCGGCCGTCGCGGACATGCCGAGGCGGTCCGCGCCGGCGTCCAGCATCGCGACGCAGTCCTCCAGCGTGCGGATGCCGCCCGAGGCCTTCACCCGCGCGCGGCTGCCGACCGCGTCGCGCATCACGTGCACGGCCTCGAGCGTGGCGCCGCCCGAGGGGTGGAAGCCGGTCGAGGTCTTGACGAAGTCGGCGCCGGCGTCGACCGCCGCCTCGCAGACGCCGCGCAGCACCGCGGGCGTCCAGAGCGCGGACTCGACGATGACCTTCAGGACGACGTCCGGCACCGCGGCGCGCACGGCGGCGACGTCGTGGCGCACCTCGTCCAGCTGGCCCTCGGAGATCGGCCCGAGCGGCGCGACGACGTCCACCTCGGACGCCCCGAGCGCCACGACCGACGCCGCCTCCGCGGCCTTCAGCCGCGACAGCGTCGCGCCGTGGGGGAACCCGACGACCGAGCACACGGGCAGACGGCCGTCGAGCAGGTTCGCGACGAACGCGACGTGGTCGGGCTGCACGCAGACGGACGCGCACCCCAGCTCGACCGCCTGCACCGCGACCTGCTCGACCTCGGCGCGCGTGGCCTCGGGCCGCAGGATCGTGTGGTCGACCCGCGCCGCGAGCGACTCGGCGGTCCAGTCGCCGGCGCTCACGTCGTCGCCTCCGTCACGAGCGCGGCGTAGCCCGGCTTGATGACCTCGTCGATCAGCGCGAGGCGCTCGTCGAAGTGGTTGAACGCTGACTTCATCGCGTTGATCGTGAGCCACTGCATGCGGTCGAGCGTCAGACCCATCGAGTCCGCCAGGTGCACGAACTCGTCGCTGAGCGAGACGCCGCTCATCAGGCGGTTGTCGGTGTTGACGGTGACGCGGAAGCGCAGGTCCATGAGCAGGTGGATCGGGTGGTCCTCGTACGAGGCGGCCGCGCCCGTGTGCACGTTCGAGGTGGGGCACATCTCGAGCGGCACGCGCCGGTCCCGCACGTACTCGGCCAGCCGACCGAGGCGGTGGGAGCCGTCCGGCTCCCGCGTGACGTCGTCGACGATGCGCACGCCGTGGCCGAGCCGCTCGGCGCCGCACCACCCGAGCGCCTCGGAGATCGACGGCAGCCCGAACGCCTCGCCGGCGTGGATCGTGATGTGGAAGTGCTCGCGCCGGATCAGGTCGAACGCATCCATGTGACGGCTCGGCGGGAAGCCCGCCTCGGCGCCGGCGATGTCGAAGCCGACGACGCCCTCGTCGCGGAACCGCAGCGCCAGCTCGGCGATCTCGACCGACCGCGCGGCGGTGCGCATCGCCGTGATGAGCGCCCGCACGACGATCGGGCGACCCGCAGCGGCCGCGCGCCGCTCGCCCTCCCGGAAGCCGGCGAGCACCGCACGCACGACCTCGTCCAGGCCCAGGCCCTCGTCGACGTGCAGCTCGGGGGCGAAGCGCACCTCGGCGTAGACGACGCCGTCGGCGGCGAGGTCCTCGGCGCACTCGGCCGCGACGCGGCGCAGCGCGTCGTCGTGCTGCATGACCCCGACCGTGTGGGCGAAGGTCTGGAGGTACAGCTCGAGGTTGCGTCGGTTCGCGCCGCGCAGCATCCACTCGGACAGCTCGTCGACGTCGGTCGTGGGCAGGTCCGCGTAGCCGTGCTCGGCGGCGAGGTCGATCACGGTCGACGGGCGCACGCCACCGTCGAGGTGGTCGTGCAGCAGCACCTTCGGCGCCCGCAGCGCGAGCTCGGGCGTGACCAGCAGGGTCGAGGCGGCGGCGACCGGGACGGTGGTCCGGTCGGTGGGCACGGACGGGTCATCGGGCACGGAGCCAGCGTAACCCCCGCCCGTGCTCGGCTCGCCGGGACGTAGCCTGTCTCCCCCGACGCGGACCGCCCGCGGCGGCCGAGGACGCAGCAGCAGGAGGCACGAGGTGGCGATCCGCACGATCGGGCTGGACGGCGACGACACGCTCTGGCACAGCGAGAGCCACTTCGTCGTCACCACGGATCGACTGGTCGAGCTCCTCGAGCCGTGGCTCACCGACGACGTGGCCGCCGAGGGCGTCGAGCAGCGGCTCATCGCCATCGAGCGGCGCAACCTGGCGCTGCTCGGCTACGGCGTGAAGGCGTTCACGTTGTCGATGATCGAGACGGCGATCGAGGCGTCGGGCGGCTCGATCCCGACCACGGCCATCCAGGAGATCATCGGCTGGGGCCGCGACCTGCTCGCCCACCCCGTCGAGCTGCTCGACGGCGTCGCGGACACGCTCGAGGGCATCGGCGGCGCGTACGACCTGGTGCTCATCACCAAGGGCGACCTGCTGCACCAGGAGTCGAAGGTCGCGCAGTCCGGCATCGAGGGGCTGTTCCGGGCGGTCGAGATCGTCAGCGAGAAGGACCCGGCCACCTACCAGCGGGTGCTGGCGCGCCACGGCGCCGAACCCTCCGAGTTCGTGATGGTCGGCAACTCGGTGCGCTCGGACGTGCTGCCGGTGCTCCAGCTCGGCGGGCGCGCCGTGCACGTGCCGTACCACGTGACCTGGGCGCTGGAGCACCCCGAGTCCTCGGACGCCGAGTTCCCGACGATCACCTCGTTGCGCGAGCTGCCGACGCTGCTGGACGGGTGGGGTCAGCGCGTGCCGTAGATCCGGTCGCCCGCGTCGCCGAGGCCCGGGACGATGTACGCGTGGTCGTCCAGCCGCTCGTCCATGCCGGCGACGGTGATGGCCACGTCCGGGTGGTCGCGGTGCACCACCTCGACCCCCTCGGGGCAGCCGATGATCGACAGCAGGCGGATGTTCGTCGACCCCGCCGCCTTGACCACGCCGATGGCGTGCGAGGCGCTGCCGCCCGTGGCGAGCATCGGGTCCACGACCAGCACCTCGCGCTCGGCCATCTGGTCGGGCAGCTTGGCGTAGTAGTCGACCGGGAGGTGGGTGTCCGGGTCGCGGTACATGCCGAGGTGCCCCACCGGCGCGTGGGGCAGCAGCTCGAGCACGGCGTCGACCATGATCAGCCCGGCGCGCAGGATGCCGACGACCGCGGGCGCGGGACCGGCGAGCCGGGACGCGTGCGTCGTGGTGAGCGGGGTCGTGACGGTGGTGTCGACCAGCGGCAGGTCCGCCAGCGCCTCGTACGCCGCCAGGAGCGTGATCTCCTTGCAGAGCCGACGGAACTCACCCGTGTCGGTGTCGACGTCGCGCAGCAGCGTGAGCTTGTGCTGCACCAGCGGGTGCGCGACCACGTTCAGGGTCGGACCGCCGTCCGGGGTCGGGGTCTCGCTGCCGTCGGCCACCGGGTCACCGACCCAGGAGCGGCTGGGCCAGCTCCCGCAGGTTCGCGGCGGGGCGGGCGCCCAGGTGCGAGATGACCTCGGCAGCGGCGAGCGACCCGAGCGCACCGCAGGTGGCCAGGTCCAGGCCCTGGCTGTAGCCGTAGAGGAAGCCCGAGGCGTACAGGTCGCCGGCGCCGGTCGTGTCGACCAGGTCCTCGACGGGGTGGGCGGGTACCTCGATCACCTGGTCGTGGTCGACGACCACCGAGCCCTTCTCGGAGCGGGTCAGCGCAGCGACCAGGCCGTGGCGCTGCACCTGGTCGATCGCGTCGTCGAACGACTCGCACTCGTACAGCGCGCAGATCTCCGCCTCGTTCGCGAAGACGAGGTCGACGTGGTGCTCGACCAGGTCCAGGAAGGCGTCGCGGTGGCGCTCGACGCAGAAGCTGTCCGAGAGCGTCGCCGAGACGACCCGCCCCGCCTCGTGCGCGTAGCGGGCCGCGACCCGGAAGGCCTCCTGCGCCTCGGGCGGGTCGAACAGGTACCCCTCGAGGTACAGCACCTTCGACGCGGCGATGACCTCCCGGTCGACGTCGTCGGCGCAGAAGTGCACCGAGGCACCGAGGTAGGTGTTCATGGTGCGCTGCGCGTCCGGGGTCACCAGGATCAGGCAGCAGCCGGTGGAGGGGCCCGAGGGAGCGAGCGGCACCTCGTAGGTCACGCCGGTGGCGCGGATGTCGTGGGCGAAGACGCCGCCGAGCTGGTCGTCGCGGACCTTGCCCAGGTACTGCGCCCGACCGCCGAACGCGGCCACGCCGACGATCGTGTTCGCCGCCGATCCGCCGGAGATCTCGACGCCGGCGCCCATCAGGCCGTACAGCGACGTCGCCCGGTCCTCGTCGATGAGGGTCATCGAGCCCTTGGGCAGCTCGAGCGACTCGACGAAGGCGTCGGTCTCGTGGCTGAGCACGTCGACCAGCGCGTTGCCGATGCCGACCACGTCGTTCACCGACGTGTCCGGAGCGGTCTCGGGCAGGGCTGCGTCGGAGGTGGTCGGGTCGTGGTCGCCGTGGTCGTGCACGGGCGCCAAAGCTACCGAGCCGTCGCGCGCCGGACCACCACGGTCCACCCGCACGCCATCCGGGCGCAGCCCTGCACCACCCGGGTGGTGGTTCTACCCGGCACCGCAGCGGGAGAGGGACGGGTCGACCCCGCACGGCCCGCACCCCCCGAGGTGGCTCCCGTCACGCCCGGAGGGGGTCGCACTAGGGTCGATCTCCCATCGACAGAACATCGAGGTGTGCCGTGATCCGACGTTCCCGTTCCCTCTTCGCCCTCCTCGCGATCGTCGCGTTGGCGGGCGCCGCGTGCGCCAGCGAGGACAACGCGTCCGAGGACGACTCGGGCGGCGACGCCGCCTCGTCCGACGTCACCGTCTGCCAGGTGACCGACACCGGCGGCGTCGACGACCGCTCGTTCAACCAGACCGCGAACGAGGGCCTGGTGCGGGCCGAGGACGAGCTCGGCGTCGAGGGCAAGGTCCTCGAGTCCACCGACGAGGCCGACTTCGAGCCCAACATCGACACGTTCATCAGCGAGGGCTGCGACCTCATCATCCCCGTCGGCTTCCTGCTCGACGAGGCGACGCAGACCGCCGCACAGGCGAACCCCGACCAGAAGTTCGCGATCGTCGACGTCGACTTCTTCGACGCCGACGCCGGCGAGGACATCAGCTACGACAACGTCGAGGAGCTCACCTTCGCGACCGACGAGGCGGCGTTCCTGGCCGGGTACGCCGCGGCCGGCACCTCCAAGTCCGGCAAGGTCGGCACCTTCGGTGGCATCAACATCCCGACCGTCACCATCTTCATGGACGGCTTCCTGGCCGGCGTGCAGCAGTACAACGCCGACTTCGGCAAGAACGTCGAGGTGCTCGGCTGGGACGGCACCGACGGCCTCTTCACCGGCGACTTCAGCGACGTCGACAAGGGCAAGTCGTACACCAAGGACCTGATCGACGAGGGCGCCGACATCATCATGCCGGTGGCCGGACCGGTGGGCACCGGCACGATCACCGAGGTCAAGGAGCGCAACAACCCCGACCTCGGCATCGTGTGGGTGGACGTCGACGGCTGCGTGAGCCTGCCGGAGGACTGCCAGTACTTCCTGACCTCGGTCGAGAAGAAGATGGACGTCGCGGTGTTCGACTCGATCCAGTCCGTCGTGGACGACGCGTTCAAGGCCGGCCTGTACGTGGGCACGCTCGAGAACGAGGGCGTCGACATCGCCGACTACCAGGACTGGGACTCCAAGGTCCCGGACGACGTGAAGGCCAAGGTCGACGAGTACCGCGAGAAGATCATCGACGGCTCGCAGTCGGTCGAGCCGAACGCCGGCTGATCACGCGCTCGGTGCGCGCACGCTCGAGGAGGAGCAACCCATGAAGGTCGAGCTCCGGGGGATCACCAAGCGGTTCCCCGGAGTCGTGGCCAACCAGGACGTGGGCCACACCCGCGAAAGCGGAGAGGTCCTCGCCCTGCTGGGCGAGAACGGGGCGGGCAAGTCCACGCTCATGAACGTCCTCTACGGGCTGTACCGGGCGGACGAGGGCGAGATCGTCATCGACGGCCGCGTCGTCGAGTGCCAGTCCCCCGCCGACGCGATCGCCGCGGGCATCGGCATGGTCCACCAGCACTTCATGTTGGTGCCGGTCTTCACCGTGACCGAGAACCTGATGCTCGGCAACGAGAGCGTCGGGCCGTTCGGGCGCCTGGACCTGCGTGCCGCCCGGGCGCGCATCGTCGAGCTGTCCGAGCGCTACGGGCTGGCTGTCGATCCGGATGCGCTGGTCGAGGACCTGCCCGTCGGCGTGCAGCAGCGGGCCGAGATCCTCAAGGCGCTCTACCGCGACGCGGAGTGCCTCATCCTGGACGAGCCCACCGCCGTGCTGACCCCGGCGGAGACCGCCGAGCTCGAGCGGGTCGTGCGCGGGCTGGCGGACGACGGGAAGTCGATCATCTTCATCAGCCACAAGCTCGGTGAGGTCATGCGGCTCGCCGACAAGATCGCCGTGCTGCGCGGCGGCCGCGTGGTGGGCCACACGACGCCGGCCGAGACGGACCCGCAGCGCCTCGCCTCGATGATGGTCGGGCGAGAGGTGCAGCTGGTCGTCGACAAGACACCGGCCGAACCGGGTGAGCCGGTGCTCGAGGTGCGTGGTCTGGTGGTCGCCGACCCACGCGGTCACGTCGCCGTCGACGAGGTCGACCTGACCGTGCACGCCGGCGAGATCCTGGCGGTGGCAGGCGTCCAGGGCAACGGCCAGACCGAGCTCGTCGAGGCCCTGACGGGGCTGGCGACGCCGGCAGCGGGCACGGTGCTGCTCGACGGCGAGGACGTCACCGGCCGGTCGCCGAGCGAGCTCTTCGGCCGCGGCGTCGGCCACGTGCCCGAGGACCGCCAGCGCGACGGCATGGTCGGCTCCTTCTCCATCGCCGACAACCTGGTGCTGAACACGTTCCGGCGGTCGCCCTTCGCCAAGGGACTCGCCCGCCAGCGTGGTGCGGTGAAGGAGAACGCCGAGGCGCAGAAGGACGCGTTCGACATCCGGGCGCCGTCGGTCGAGGTCACGATCGACACGCTCTCGGGCGGCAACCAGCAGAAGGTCATCGTCGCCCGCGAGTTCAGCCACTCGGACCGGCTGCTCATCGCGTCGCAGCCGACCCGCGGCCTGGACGTCGGGTCGATCCAGTACATCCACCGGCGCATCGTCGACGCCCGCGACGGCGGCGCCGCGGTGCTGATCGTGTCCGCGGAGCTCGACGAGGTCCTGGCCCTCGCGGACCGCATCGCGGTGATGTACCGGGGGCGGTTCATCGGTGTGGTCGACCGGGCGTCGACCGACCGCGAGTCGATCGGCCTGATGATGGCCGGCACGCCGCTGTCCCAGCTGCCGACGCCGGTCGACGGCGCCGACGAGCTCGGCCCGACCGACCGCACGCTCGACGACGAGGAGATCCGGTGACCGCTGCCGCCGAGGTGCTCGACGATCCCGGGGCGGCACCGCCGGGCGCACCCCCCGGGGTCTCACCCGTGCGCCGGCTCCTGCGGGCGGTCAAGGTGCCGGCGTTGGCGCTGCTGTCCGCACTGCTGGTCGGCGGGCTGCTCATCATCTTCACCGACCCCGACTGCCTCTACGCGTGGGCCCGGTTCTTCAACGACCCGATGCGCGCGCTGTCGCGCTCGTTCGACGCCGTCTGGAACGCGTACTCGGCCCTGTTCGAGGGTGCGGTGGGCAGTCGCCGCGCGATCTCCGAGACCCTCACGCTGACCACGCCGCTCGTGTTCGCCGGCCTGTCGGTGGCGTTCGCGTTCAAGGCGGGACTGTTCAACATCGGCGCCGCCGGCCAGATCATCATGGGCACGGTGCTCGCCGGCTACGTCGGCTTCACCTTCGACCTGCCCGGCCCGCTGCACGTCACCCTGGCCGTCCTGGCGGGCTTCGTCGGCGGTGCGCTGTGGGCGGGCCTCGCCGGCGTGCTGCGCGCCACGACCGGTGCGCACGAGGTCATCACGACCATCATGTTGAACTTCATCGCGCTGCGGTTCCTGGACTGGCTGCTGACCACCCGGGCGTTCCTGCCGCCCGGACGCGAGAACCCCGTGTCGAAGCGGGTCGCGGATTCGGCCCGGCTGCCCCGCTTCACCGACGACCTGCGCGTCAACCTCGGCATCCTGCTCGCGCTGCTCGCAGTCGCGTTCGTGTGGTGGATCCTGCGGCGCTCGACGCTCGGGTTCCAGGTCCAGGCGCTGGGCCTGAACCAGGACGCCGCCCGCTACGCCGGCATGCGGACCGGCCTGCTCATCGTCGGCGCCATGGCGTTCGCCGGCGGGCTCTCGGGCCTGGCGGGCGCCTCGATCGTGCTGGGCATCACGCCGCTCATCACCGGCGGCCTGCCCGCCACGGGCTACGACGCCATCGCCGTCGCGCTGCTCGGCCGGTCGAACCCGGTCGGCGTGTTCTTCGCGGCACTGCTGTTCGGCGGCATGCAGGCGGGTGCCCTGCGCATGCAGTCCGAGACGTCCACGCCCGTCGACATCGTGATCGTGATCCAGGCGCTGATCATCATGTTCGTCGCCGCGCCGATGCTCGTCCGGGCCATCTACCGGGTGCGTGCCGACGGCACCGACACGCCCGCGTTCACCACGAACTGGGGGAAGTGATGAGCCGACCGCTCACCTCCGACACCGCTCCGGCTCCCGCCGACGGGTCCGACGCGACGAGTGCGGCCGTCGACGCCGTCGAGTCGCGCGCCCGACGCCGGGCCCGGGCCGCCGGCATCGCCTACCTGGTCGTCGGCGTCGCGGTGATGGTGCTCTTCGGCCTGGGCAGCGAGGGCGGGCTCCAGAGCTCGTTCGGCCTGTCCGAGGGCGGCGGCGACGACGCCTTCTTCCTGACGCTGCCCGCCCGCGGCACCGCGCTGCTCATCGGCGTGCTCTGCGCGATCTTCGGCGGCATCCAGCTGGCGAAGGGCTTCCGGCGCCGTGGTCTGGTGACCGTCGGCGTCATCACGCTGGTGTGCTTCGCGTTCCTGGTCTGGGCCACCCGGGGCCAGGACTTCTCGCTCGTCGGCATGCTCCAGACCACCGTCTCCCGCACGACGCCGATCGCCCTCGGCGCGATGGCGGGCATCCTCTGCGAGCGTGCCGGCGTCGTGAACATCGCGATCGAGGGGATGATGCTGTTCGCCGCGTTCGCCGGTGCGGTGGTCGCCAGCGCAGCGGGCAACCTGTGGATCGGCCTGGCGCTCGGCATCGTCGCCGGCGCGGTCCTCGCCTCGCTGCACGCCTGGCTGAGCATCACCTTCCGGGTCGACCAGATCATCTCGGGCACGGTGCTCAACCTGTTCGCACTGGGCATCACGAGCTTCCTCGCCTCCGGGCTGCTGCGCGACTACCCGGACCTGAACCGCGCCGGCACGTTCACCCCGGTCGCCATCCCGGGCCTGTCCTCCATCCCGGTCATCGGCCCGGTGCTGTTCCGCCAGAACGTCTTCGTCTACCTCATGTTCGTGCTGGTGCCGCTCCTGACCTGGGCGCTGTTCCGCAGCCGGTGGGGGCTGCGGGTGCGCTCGGTGGGCGAGCACCCGAAGGCCGCCGACACCGTCGGGATCGACGTCTACCGGGTGCGCTACCGCAGCGTCATCCTGGGCGGCGCGATGGCCGGTCTGGCCGGCTCGTTCCTGTCGCTCGGCTCGCTCGGCTCGTTCGAGGACAACATGACGGCGGGCCGCGGGTACATCGCGCTGGCCGCGATGATCTTCGGCCGCTGGAACCCGGTCGGCGCGCTGGGCGCCGCTCTGCTGTTCGGCTTCGCCGAGGCGCTGCAGACCAAGCTCGCCATCATCGACACGCCGATCCCCTCGCAGTTCCTCCTCATGGCACCGTACGTGGTGACGCTGCTCGTGGTGGCCGGCTTCGTCGGCCGCTCCCGTGCCCCCGCGGCCGACGGGCAGCCCTACGTGAAGGGATGACGCACACCGTGGAGGACCCGACGCCCACGACCGAGGACCCGACGCTCGACCGAGCGGCGCAGGAGGTCGACTGGGTGACCCTCCGGGAGCGTGCACGTGACGTGGTCGAGCGGGCGTACGCCCCGTACTCGGGCGTGCGTGTCGGTGCCGCCGCGCTGTGCGAGGACGGCACGATCGTGACCGGGTGCAACGTCGAGAACGCCAGCATCGGCATCGGGATCTGCGCCGAGGTGAACCTGTGCGGGCACCTCGTCGCCGCGGGCGCGCCCCGCCCCGTCGCCCTGGCGGTCGTCGCCGGCGACCACGAGCCGATCGCTCCCTGCGGTCGGTGCCGGCAGTTCCTCTACGAGTTCGGCGGTGGCGAGCTGCTCATCGAGCTCGACCGCGGCGTCGTCACCCTGGACGAGCTGCTGCCGGACGCGTTCGGACCCGCCGACGTGCCGGAGCGCCGGGGCTGACCGTGGCGACCGTGACCGTGCTCGACGTCCTGCGCACCAAGCGCGACGGCGGCGAGCTGAGCGACGAGCAGATCCGGTGGTTCATCTCGGGCTACACCGCCGGCGAGGTCGCGCACGAGCAGGCGGCGGCGCTCCTCATGGCGATCCTCTTCGTCGGCATGACGCCCCGCGAGCTCGCGACGTGGACCGCCGCGATGATCGCCAGCGGCGAGCGGCTGGACCTGTCCGGCGTCGGCCGACCGACCGTGGACAAGCACTCGACCGGTGGCGTCGGCGACAAGATCTCGCTGCCGCTCGCGCCGCTCGTCGCTGCGTGCGGCGCCGCGGTGCCCCAGCTCGCAGGACGGGGCCTGGGCCACACGGGCGGCACGCTCGACAAGATGGAGTCGATCCCGGGTTGGCGGGCACGGCTGACCAACGACGAGTTCGCCCGGCAGCTCGAGCAGGTCGGCGCGGTCATCTGCGCCGCCGGCGACGACCTGGCACCGGCCGACCGCGAGCTCTACGCGCTGCGCGACGTCACCGCGACCGTCGAGTCCATCCCGCTGATCGCCAGCTCGATCATGTCGAAGAAGATCGCCGAGGGCACCGGCGCGCTCGTCCTCGACGTGAAGACGGGTTCGGGCGCGTTCATGGCGCAGCACGACCACGCGGTCGAGCTGGCCCGCACGATGGTCGGCATCGGCGAGGCGAACGGCGTGCGGACCGCGGCGCTGGTCACCGACATGCACACGCCGCTCGGCTTCACGGCGGGCAACGCGCTCGAGGTCCGCGAGTCGCTCGACGTGCTGCGTGGCGGCGGCCCCGCGGCCGTGGTCGAGCTGACGGGCCGCCTGGCCGAGGTCATGCTCGAGCTGGCCGGCGTCGACGGCGACCCGGCGGCCGCGCTGCGCGACGGTCGGGCGATGGACGTGTGGCGACGCATGGTGGCCGCCCAGGGCGGCGATCCCGACGCACCGCTCGCCCACGCCTCGCACATCGAGCAGGTGGTCGCGGACCGCGACGGCGTCGTGACCCGCCTGGACGCACGACGGGTCGGCGAGGCCGCGTGGCGCCTCGGTGCAGGACGCTCGCGCAAGGAGGACCCCGTCTCCGAGGGTGCCGGCGTCCTCTGGACCTCCCGCCCCGGCGACCGGGTGCGCAAGGGCCAGACGCTCTTCGAGCTGCACACCGACCGGCCCGACACGATGGTCGGCGCGCTCGAGGCGCTGCACGGCGCCGTCGAGCTGGGCGACGAGGCGCCGGAGACGGCGCCGCTCGTGCTCGAACGCATCGGCTGAGCCGCCGGTCCGCCGCCCGCAGGGGTGAAGTCGGTGCGCGCAACGTCCGACGCTCGGCGCCGCCGCATCGTTACCCTTCCTCCATGCATCGACCCACGTCCCACCGTCGGCGCCGCTCGGCCGGCCGTCGACTCCTCCTGGCGACCGGCGGGCTCGCCGTCGCTGCTGCGCTCCTGGCCGGCTGCGTCGACGAGCAGCCCGTGCACGAGGCAACCGACGACGGCACCGCCCTGTCGACCGGCGTGCTGGCGGCAGGGGTCGAGGAGGAGCTGCAGGCGGCGCTCGAGTCCTACGTGGACGAGTACGACGTGCCGGGCGCGGTCGCCCACGTGCGCCTGCCCGAGAGCGAGTGGACCTCGGCGGTCGGTGACGCCGACCGCGAGTCGGACACGCCGATGACGGCGGACCTGGTCTGGCCGATCCGCAGCATCACCAAGTCCTTCACGGTGACGCTGCTGCTCCAGCTCGTCGACGACGGCGAGGTCTCGCTCGACGACACCCTGGACGAGTGGGTGCCCGAGATGCCGAACTCGGACGAGATCACCCTCGGTCAGCTGGCCGACATGACCGCCGGCGTGCCCGAGTACACCAACGACGCCTTCATCGCGGACTTCATCGAGGACCAGGACGCGACCTACACCACCGAGGACCTGATCGGCTACGCGCTGACCGAGGACCCGTCCTCGGAGCCGGGCGAGGCGCACCTGTACATCAACACCTCGACCGTCCTGCTGGGCGAGGTCATCGAGCAGGTGACCGGCCAGGACTTCGACGAGGTGCTCTCCGAGCGCATCCTCGAGCCGCTGGAGCTGACCGACACGACCTACGTCACCGAGCCACACGGCTGGACCGGTCCGCACGCCACGGGGTACCAGCCCGACGGCGACGAGCTCGTCCCGCAGGACGCCAACTTCACCGTCTTCAACGCCGCCGGTGCGATGTCGTCGACCGTGGAGGAGCTGGCCGAGTGGGGTCCGGTGCTGGCGAACGGCGACCTGCTCGAGGCCGACACCCAGGCGACCCGCCTGGAGGGCTCGCCGCTCGACGAGGGGCCCGAGTACGACCTGTACGCCCACGGCATCGGCGAGATCGACGGCTGGTGGGGCCACACGGGTGAGGGCTTCGGCGTCACCGCCCTGGTGATGCACCAGCCCGAGGCCGACGCGACCGTCGTGATCTTCATGAACATCTCGAACGTGGGTGACCACCCGCCGACGAAGCTGTTCCGCGAGTTCGCCCGCATCCTCTCCAGCTGAGCGACCCGCGGCCCACCCTTCTCGGAACGTTCGGTTCGTGGAACGGTCGATCCGTTCCGAGAACCGCAGGGTCGCCGCCTTCTCGGAACGTTCCGTTCGCGGAACGGTCCGTTCGTTCCGAGATCGGTGCGGGAGCGGCGGCGGGTCAGGAGCCGAGGGCGAGGCGCTTGACGCGGTTGGGCGACACGCCGAAGCG
>JAFAFZ010000656.1 GCA_023423215.1 Actinomycetes bacterium | reverse complement strand
GGCGAGCGCGGCGGGGATCGCGACGGTGGCGACGAGCCGCGCCCGCAGGACGTGCCACCAGAAGTCGCTCCGATCGGTGCGGTCCGCCGCCGAGGACCACTCGTCGTCGCCGTCGCCGATCCAGGCGGGCCGTGCCCGCCGACCGCGTGGTCGTCCCGTCCGCTGCATTCTCCCGCCTTCCCTCCTCACCCGGTGCCCGCATCCCCATGCGGTTACTCAGAGTGGGTCTAAGCTCACACTGGGTGGTGTCGAGAGTATGGCACCTCCGGCCGAGCCGGTCAGCTCGCCTCACGAGGTTTGGTCGATCGGACCAGACGGCGGGCCGATCGACCCATCCGGCCGACGGGGTGGAGTGGTGCCCGCAGGAGTCGGGCGATACCGTCCGCCCGTCGTGCCCGCCCCACCCGGGCGGGCCGCCCGGCACCGAACGTCGCCCGGGACCACCCACTCGAGCGGAGGAATCCGATGACCGTCCACGACCGCCCCTTCGGCCGCTACCTCGAGGACTTCGTTCCGGGCGACATCTACCGCCACTGGCCCGGCAAGACGATCACCGAGGCCGACGACCACCTGTTCTGCATGATCACGATGAACCACCACCCGCTGCACACCAACGTGTGGTTCGCCGAGAACGAGACGGTGCACGGCAAGAACGTCGTGGTGGGCAACCTCGTGTACTCGCTCGTGCTCGGCATGAGCGTGCCGGACGTCTCGGGCGCCGCCATCGCGAACCTCGAGATCGAGACGCTGCAGCACAAGAACCCGACCTTCCACGGCGACACGATCTACGCCGAGACCCACGTGCTCGAGACGCGGGAGTCCTCGAAGGGCGACCGCGGCATCGTGACGGTCGAGACCAAGGGCTTCAACCAGCACGGCGTCGAGGTCTGCTACTTCAAGCGCAAGGTCATGGTCTGGAAGCGCGACGCCGCGCCGCAGCGCACGCGCCCGTACCCGGACGACGTCTGGGAGAGCTGAGTCGGATGGGCGTGCACCCGGTCGCCGCCGGCGGGTTCGCCGCCGCGGCGCCGACGTACGCCCGCATCCGCCCGACCTACGCACGCGCCGCGGTCGGTGCGGTCGCCGACCTGGCCCGCCACCGTGACGGTCCGGCCCGCCTGCTCGACGTCGGCGCAGGCACGGGCATCCTGACGGGCCAGCTCGCCCGGCTGGGGTTGGACTGCACGGCGGTCGAGCCGCTGCCGGAGATGGCGCGCCAGCTCCGGCTGGCGCTCCCGTCGACCCCGGTCGTGCTCGCCGCCGCCGAGGCGCTGCCGTTCGCCGGGGGTTCGTTCCAGGTGCTGACCGTCGCCCAGGCGTTCCACTGGTTCCACGCGCCCTCCGCGCTCGTCGAGGTGGCGCGGGTGCTGGTCCCCGGCGGGGACCTCGCGCTCGTCTGGAACGTGCGCGACGAGACGGTGCCCTGGGTCGACGACCTGACGCGGCTGGTCGAACACGTGGCGGGCGGACGGCCCTACTCGGACCACCGCGAGCTGGACTGGGCGGACGTCGTCGCCGCCTCGGGTCGGTTCACGCCGCTGGTCGAGCAGCGCTTCGACAACCCGGTGCCGACCGATCGTGCAGGCGTGCTGGACCGCCTGCGCTCGACGAGCTTCGTCGCGACCCTCGACGACGCCGACCGTGCGGACCTGCTCGAGCGGGCGGGCGCGCTGCTCGACGCGCACGACCTCGGCCCCCGGTTCGAGCACCCCCACCACACCGTCGTGCACGTGTGTCGAACGCTCGGGTGAACGCAGCCGGGTCGTCGCTCGCCGAGGAGCGTGCGCGGGTGCTCGCGTGGGCCGAGCGGGTCCGCCGGGACCTGCCGTGGCGTCGCACCCGGGACCCGTGGTCGATCCTGGTCGCCGAGGTGATGCTCCAGCAGACGCAGGTCGATCGCGTCGTCGTGCGCTGGCACTCCTTCCTGGCGAGGTGGCCGGACCCGGCGTCGTGCGCGGCAGCGCCCCTGTCCGAGGTGCTCGAGGAGTGGACGGGGCTGGGCTACCCGCGGCGCGCCCGAGGCCTGTGGCTCACCGCCACCGAGGTGGTCGCCGAGCACGGGGGCCGGCTGCCCGACCAGCTCGACGCGCTGCTGGCGCTGCCAGGCATCGGCCCGTACACCGCGCGTGCGGTGCTGGCCTTCGCCCACGAGCGCGACGTGGCGGTGGTCGACACCAACGTCGGCCGGATCCTGGCACGCCGCGCCGGTCGGCCGCTCACCGCGAAGCAGGCCCAGCAGCAGGCGGACGAGTGGGTCCCCGCGGGGCACGGGTGGGCGTGGAACCAGGGCCTGCTCGACCTGGGCGCGCTGCGCTGCCGTCCGGCCCGGCCCGACTGCGAGGGATGCCCGGTCGAGCCGAGCTGCGCATGGCGCCAGGACGTCGCGGGCCTGGCGGACCCGGCCCCGACCTCGGCCGCGGTGTCACGCCGGCAGGCGCGCTACGAGGGGTCCGCTCGACAGGCCCGCGGCCGCCTGCTGCGCGCGGTGCAGCAGGGCGCGGTCAGCGACGGCGACCTGGTCGGCGTGGTGGGCTGGGACGGGCGCGAGGACGCGGCCGAGGCGGCGCGGGCGGTCGCCGAGTCGCTGCTCGTGGACGGGTTGGTCTCGCGTCGCGACGACGGGTGGTGGACCGCGGCCGACGGCGTCAGCCGGCCAGGAAGTCCAGGATCTCCCGGTTGACCTCGTCGGGCCGCTCCAGCTGCAGGAAGTGGCCCGCTCCCTCGACCATCACGGCGCGGCTGCCCTCGACGGTGAGGTGCTGACCCGAGGTCGCCGCGAGCGAGGGCGACATGCAGCCGTCGGTCGTCCCGTGCAGGTACAGCAGCGGCTGCGGCGGGATCGAGAACACCGCCGCCTGCGCGTCGGCCAGTGCCGGGTCCTGCAGCTCGTCCCGGAGCGTCTGGCGGTAGTAGCCCAGCGCGGCCGAGAGGTGCTCCGGCGTGGGCACGCAGTCGACGAAGCGGGCGACGTCCGCCGCGCCGTCGAAGCCGGGCGACCAGTCGTTCCAGAGGCGTGCGATGAAGTCGTGGTCGCCCATCGGGACCACCATGTCGGCCATCGGGGTCAGCTGGAAGAACATGTACCAGCTGAGGTGGAGCTGGTCGTAGGAGAAGAAGCCCTCGCCGACGACGGGGCCGGGCGGCACCGCGGCGG
>JAFAFZ010000640.1 GCA_023423215.1 Actinomycetes bacterium | reverse complement strand
GGCGAGCGGCGCGACGGCCGGCGCCGGCCACACGGACGACCCGACGGCCGCCGCCGGGCGGGCCGCGCATCGAGAGGACCACGAAGGATGAGCACCACCGAGGCCCCCACCGCCCCGGGTGACGAGGCGACCGAGGCGACCGACGCCGCGGCCGAACCCGAGGGGAAGCAGGGCAGGAAGGGCAAGGCCAAGCGCTCCAACGTCGTCCCCGCCGTCATCATCGCCGTCGGGCTGGTCGTCGGCGGGTTCCTCATGAAGCCGTCTGGCGCACCTGCGGGTGAGGAGGAGGTCGTCGAGGAGGAAGAGGTCCTGCCGGGCGAGGTCGTGGCCCTGGATGCCATGACGCTCAACCTCTCTGATGGCCACTACCTCAGGTTGGGTGTTGCCCTGGAGCTCATCGAAGGCGTCGAGGCCAAGGAGTTCGAGGAGTCCGGCGCCACGAACCGCTTCCGGGACCTGCTGATCGAGCGGGTCGCCGACCTGCCAGCGGAGCAGTTCACCACCCCGGAGGGGCGCGAGGAGCTCAAGTCGCTGCTGCGGGACGGCGGTCACGAGCTCTTCGAGGAGGAGTTCCACGAGGTGTACCTCACCGAGCTGGTGGTGCAGTGACCCGCCCCGACCCCCGACGGGGGCGCTGAGCACACCGGCCGACGCCGCGGAGCCCGCTCCGCCGCACCGGCGCGCCCATTTTTCGGCGAAGCCTCATCGGCGCCAGCGCGGCTCCGACCAACGGGTGTGCCTGCCAACGGGACCCCCACGTCGTCGAACACGTCCCGCAGCGCCGCCGAGCGTGGCGCACGGACCCGGACCTTCGACTTCCGTCGACCGAACAAGCTCAACCGCGACCAGCTCCGCAGCCTCCAGATCATCCACGAGACGTTCTCGGGCCAGTTCTCGACGATGCTGTCGTCGAGCCTGCGCTCGGTCTGCGTGCTGTCGGTCGAGTCGATCGAGGAGCTGACCTACGACGAGTACGTGCGGGACATCGACATCCCGACGCACATGTCGATCCTGTCGCTCGAGCCGCTGAAGGGCGCCGCCATCCTGCACCTGCAGATCGACGGCGCCATGGCGATCGTCGAGATGCTGCTCGGCGGCACCGGCGCCGGCCAGGCGCCGATCCGGCCCCTCTCCGAGATCGAGACCAGCGTGGTCCGCCTCATCACGGACCGTGGTCTCAAGGAGCTCGCCTACGCCTTCGAGACGGTGGCCAACATCCACCCCGAGGTGATCGGACTCGAGTCGAACCCGCAGTTCGTGCAGCTGGCCTCGCCCGGCGACATGGTCGTCGTCGTCTCGTTCCGCCTGAAGATCGCGGACGTCCTCGAGACCGAGGTCTCGCTCTGCTACCCGTACGCCACGATCCAGCCCCTGCTGGCCGAGATGGACGGGCAGTCCAGCCTGCGTGGCGGCGACCCCGAGGCCGCGGCCGTGACCGCCGAGAAGCTCGCCGGTCGCATCACCGAGGTGCCCGTCGAGGTGTCGGTCGTCTTCGAGCCGACCGCCATGCGCAGCCGCGAGATCCTCTCGCTGCAGGCCGGCGACATCCTCACCCTCGAGCACCCCGCCGACGCCCTGCTCACGTCGAACGTCGACGGCGTGCCCCTGTTCACCGTCCGTCCCGCCCGCAAGGGCAAGCGAGTGGCCGCGCAAGTGGTCGACACCACCCGATGACCCCCTCCGGAGATCCGATGACCCTGCTCGCCAGCAACGATCCCGCGACCGACGGCACCGGTGCCGTCGCGCCGCTCGACGCGCTGACCACGCACACCGACACGATCGCCCAGGCGGTCGCCGCCCAGTTCACCTCGATGCTCGACGGCCTCGACCTGCAGGTCGGCCCGGCCGACGCCCAGGACGCCGTCGCCGAGCTCGCACCGGCGGGTGGCGTGCACGGCATCGTGGCCACGGTGAGTGGTGACACGGTGGGCCAGCTGCTGCTGGTCGTCGACGACGAGCTGCTCGCCCACCTCCAGCAGGCCGTGCCCGCCTCCGACGAGGTCGACCCCGCCACCGCCTGGCTCGAGGGCGCCTCGCACGTGCTCGAGAACTGGGCGCGGGGCTGTGGTTCCACGCTCACCGCAGCGCTCCCGATCGAGCGGGCCGCCGAGCTGGAGCACCTGCTCTCGGTCGGCGACGACATCCTGCTCGTGGGCGCCGGGCTGTTCCACGAGGGTCGCCACGCCGGCACCGTCGCGGTCCTCGGCTCCGCGACGCCGGCGCTCGCCGCCACGGAGGGTGGTGCTCCCGCAGCCGCCGGAGGACCTGCCGCGCCGGCCGGCGCTCCCGCCCCGGCGGCACCGACCGAACGCACCGAGCCCTCGCGCGTCGCCGAGCTGCACGCGCTGGCCGACGTCGAGATGCTCGTGACCGCCGAGCTCGGCCGCACCCGCATGAACGTCTCGGAGCTGCTCACGCTCGGACCGGGTTCGGTCATCGAGCTCGACCGCGCCGCCGGCACACCGATCGACCTGCTCGTCAACGGCACGCTCATCGCCCGCGGCGAGGTCGTCGTCGTCGACGAGGAGTACGGCATCCGCCTGACCGAGATCGTCGGATCGGGCGAAGGGTGACCGTCGCTCCCCACCGGGACCGACCCGAGCTCCGTCATGGCTGAAGCCCCCTCCACCCTCATGCTCATGGTGCGCCTCGGCGTGTCACTGGGCCTGGTGCTGGCGCTCGTCGGTGCCGTCACCTGGGTGCTGCGACGCCGCGGCCTGCTCCGGCCGGCGAACCGTGGCACCGACGGCCGCCTCGAGATCCTGGACCGCAAGGCGCTCGGCAAGCGCGCCTCGCTCGTCGTGGCACGTGTCGGCGGCACCGCGGTGCTCGTCGGCGTCACCGACACCCACATCAGCGTCCTCAGCGAGGCTCCCGGGATCGACGCCGCCTGGCGCGACGAGCCGGTCGACGCCGCCGGGGAGCAGCCCGCCGACGAGCTCGACCCGTCTGCCGAGACGACCACGGAGAGTGGGGAGTCGACGGTCCTCGAGACCGTGCAACTCCAGCCGCTCGACGCCGACGTCGTCGGCATCGACCTCGTCTCGCTCGAGGCGACCCTGGCCGCCACGGCCCGACCGACCACAGGAGCCCGACGGACCGGGCTCCGCGGCGACTCGTCCCACGAGTCGACCACCACGACACGGATGAGCCTCGTCGAGACGCTCAGGGAACTGACCGTCCGGCGCTCGTAGCTCGCGCCCGCCGTGTCACGCAGCCAGCTCGCACCCCTCCCACCCCTCACCCCGGACACGGGGTCCCCGATGTCCACACGGCTCAAGCTCGTGTTCGTCGGCGTCGGCCTGCTCACCCTCCTGCTGTGGATGCTGGGCGGCCCCGCCTCGGCACAGGACGACGACGCCGACACGCCCGCCCCGCCCGCGCCCGTCACCGGGGTCGAGACCACCGACACCACCACGCCCGGCGCCGGCGACCTGCTGACCGGACTGACCGGCGGCGAGGACGCCCCCGACACCGGCTCGGGCGTCTTCGACGGCGATCCGGGGCCCGCCGGGGACGACGGCGGCAGCACCGAGGACACCGGCAGCTTCCAGGTCGACGTCCAGTTCGACCAGGGCGAGGACAGCGACGCCCCCAGCCGCACCGTCACGATCTTGCTCGGGCTGACGGTCCTGGCCGTCGCCCCCTCGATCCTGCTGATGATGACGAGCTTCACCCGCATCGTCGTCGTGCTCTCGCTGACCCGCAACGCCCTGGGCGTGCAGGCGATCCCGCCGAACCAGGTGCTGGTCGGGCTGGCGATGTTCCTGACGTTCTTCGTCATGGCGCCCGTGCTGACCCAGATCAACGACGACGCCGTGCAGCCCTACCTGGACGGCCAGATCAGCCAGTCCGAGGCACTGAAGGAGGCCGAGGGGCCCATCAAGGACTTCATGCTGGCGAACACCCGCAGCGGCGACCTCGAGATGATGATCTCGATGTCGGGCGGTGAGCAGCCCGAGGAGCCCGAGGACACCTCGCTCGTGGCCCTGGTGCCGGCGTTCGTGCTCTCGGAGCTCCAGTCGGCGTTCATCATCGGCATCGTCCTGTTCGTGCCGTTCGTCGTGCTCGACCTGGTGGTCTCGGCCGTCCTCATGTCGCTCGGGATGATGATGCTGCCACCGGTCTTCATCTCGTTGCCCCTGAAGCTCCTGGTCTTCGTCATGGTCGACGGCTGGGCGTTGACGGTGGAAGCCCTGGTGGCCAACTACCGGGGCGTGTGAGGAGGAGACGATGACCGACACCGAAGTGGTGCAGATCGGGCTGGACGCCATGCTGCTGGCGCTGAAGCTGGGCGGGCCGGCGCTGCTGGTGACGCTCGGGATCGGCCTGGCGGTCGGCCTGGTGCAGTCCGTCACGCAGCTCCAGGAGCAGACGCTGACCTTCGTGCCGAAGTGCTTCGGCGTCGCGCTCGTGATCCTGGTCGGCGGCGCCTGGATGCTCCAGACCACCATCACGTTCACCGACGACCTGTTCGCCAAGCTGCCCGAGCTGCTCGGCTGATCGACCGGCGACCCCGTTGGACCTCCTGCTCGACCAGACCCAGGCCGCGACCTTCATGCTCGCGTCGGTGCGCATCCTGGCGTTCCTGCTGGTCGCGCCGCCGTTCGCCGGGTCGTCGCTGCCGTTGCGGGTGAAGATCGGGCTGTCGGCCGTGCTGGCGCTGCTGATCACGCCGAAGATGGCGGGCACCCTGCCCGACGTGGACACCGCCTCGCTGATCATGGGCGTCGTCTACCAGGCGGTGATGGGCGTGGCGCTGGGGTTCGTCATCATGGTGCTGTTCTCCGCCGTGCAGGCCGCCGGCCAGCTGATCGACTTCAGCGCGGCCCTGTCGAGCGCCACGGTCTTCGACCCGCTGACCCAGACCGGCGCCGCCCCGATGGGGCGCATGTACCAGATGCTCGCCACGCTGCTGCTGTTCTCGAGCGGCGGCTACCTGCTCTTCATCGGCGGGATCCTGCGCAGCTTCGAGGCCGCGCCCATGTCGGGCTTCGACATCGGCCGCACCAGCGCCGTGCTGACCGACGGGCTGGTGAACTTCTTCGTCGCGGCGCTCCAGATCGGCCTGCCCGTGCTGGCGGCGCTGTTCATGGCGGAGCTGCTGCTCGGCCTGCTGGCCAAGGCCGCGCCGCAGATGAACCTGCTGATCGTGGGCTTCGGCGTGAAGAGCCTCGTCCTGCTGACCCTCGGCGCCCTGGCGCTGCCCCTCCTGCCGAGCGCCGTCGAGCGACTCGTCGACCTGTCCCTGCGGGGCATGTCGGCGATCGTCGGCTGATCCGGCCCGATCGGGGGAGGTGAGCCGTGGCGAAGGATCGGGACCAGAAGACCGAGCAGCAGACCGCCAAGCGCAAGAAGGAGTCGCGCAAGAAGGGTCAGGTTGCGAAGAGCGCCACGCTCGTCTCCTGGCTGTCGCTGCTGCTGGCGACGTTCCTGCTGCCGCCGGTCGTGCACGACTTCTCGGAGCTCATCTCCGAGGGGGTGCGCGCCCTGCCACGGGTGGCCGAGGACCCGAACCCGCAGATGCTCGTCGAAGAGGCCTCGGCCATGGGACGACAGGCGATCGGGGCCCTCACGCCGCTGCTGCTGGGCACGATGCTGCTGGGCATCCTCGGCAACCTGGCCCAGGTCGGGCTGATCTTCACCACCGGGCCGCTCAAGCCCAAGTTCGAGCGCATCAACCCGCTCGAGGGCTTCAAGCGGCTGTTCTCGGCCAAGTCCCTGTGGGAGACGGGCAAGCAGCTCGTCACGATGGGCGTGATCATCGCCGTGTCCATCCCGGCGGTGAAGGCCATGGCGAACACGCTGATGGGCTCCTCGTGGGCGCTGTCCTCGGCGCTGTCGCAGCTGAGCGGCTCGATCGTGTCGCTGGTGCGCCTCGTGGCCGTCATCGGCTGCCTGATCGGCGTCGCGGACTTCGCCTGGGCCCGCTTCAACCTGATGCGCGACTCCAAGATGACCAAGCAGGAGGTCAAGCAGGAGGCCAAGGAGTCCGACGGCGACCCGCACGTGAAGGCCAAGCTGCGCCAGAACCGCATGGCGATGAGCCGCAACCGCATGCTGGCCTCGGTCGGCGACGCGAACGTGGTCATCACCAACCCGACGCACTTCGCCGTCGCCCTGCGCTACGAGCCCACGAAGGGCGCGCCCCGTGTGCTGGCCCGAGGCGCCGACAACCTGGCCCAGCGCATCCGGGAGCGGGCGATGGACGCCGGGGTGCCGATCATCGAGTCGCCGCCCCTCGCCCGTGCGCTGCACCGGGCCTGCCGGGTCGACGACGAGATCCCCGGCCCGCTGTTCCAGGCGGTCGCGACCGTCCTGGCCCACGTGCACCGCTTCGAGGGCTCCTCGATGGTGGGACCGACCTCGACGCTGGTCGTCGAGGACACCTGGACCCCGCCGGGCGAGGATCCCGAGACCTCGCTCACCTGGAAGCCGACCCGCCGACCGCCTCGCCGCCGGGCGCCCTCGGTGCCCACCTCGACCGGGACCGCCGGCTCCGGCGCCCGCTCGGGCGGACGTCCCGCCGGGACCGGCCGGGATTCCTCCGATCGAAGCCTCATCGGCGCCGCGGCCGGACCGATTGACCGTGGACATGCCCCACGGCAGGACGCGGGACGGGCGGTTGCGGCACGGACGCCGAAGTCGGTGAAGGGCTCATGAAGTCGCGACGTCTCGGTACCACCATCTTCCCTGCGGCGATCGTCTTCGTCGTCGCGCTGATGGTCATCCCGATGCCGGCGCCGCTGCTCGACCTGCTGCTGACGCTGAACATCGCGTTCTCGGTCCTCCTGCTGCTCGCCGCCATCGGCGCCTCGAAGGCCCTGGACCTCTCCGCCTTCCCGAGCCTCCTGCTCATCGCGACGCTGTTCCGGCTGGGCCTGAACGTGTCGTCGACGCGCCTCATCCTCGGACAGGGCCACGCCGGCGCCGTCATCGAGGCGTTCGGCAGCTTCGTGATCCAGGGCTCGATCATCGTCGGCCTGGTCGTCTTCTTCATCCTCGTCGTCATCCAGTTCGTCGTGATCACGAACGGCTCGAACCGCGTGTCCGAGGTCGCCGCCCGCTTCACCCTCGACGCGCTGCCCGGCAAGCAGATGGCGATCGACGCCGACCTGAACGCCGGCGTCATCGACGACGACGAGGCGCGCCGCCGTCGGTCCGAGACCGCCGCCGAAGCCGACTTCTACGGCGCGATGGACGGCGCCGGGAAGTTCGTGAAGGGCGACGCGATCGCCGGCGTCATCATCACGACGATCAACCTCATCGGCGGCTTCATCATCGGCGTCATGCAGCTGGGCATGTCCCCGGCCGAGGCCGTGAGCAACTACTCGGTGCTGACCGTCGGCGACGGCCTGGTCACCCAGGTGCCCGCCCTGCTCGTCTCGATCAGCTCCGGCCTCATCGTCACCCGTGCGGCGGGTGACAGCGACCTGGGCAGCAGCGTCATGGGCCAGTTCGCGAAGCAGACGAAGCCCATGCAGACCGCGGGCATCGCCCTGCTGGTCATGGCGGTCGTGCCCGGCATGCCCAAGCTGCCCTTCATCATCGTCGGCGGCGTCATGCTCTTCACCGCCCGCAAGCTCGCCTCGACCGCCAAGGAGGCCATCGAGGAGGACGTGCCCGACACGCCCGCCGAGCTCCCCGCCTCGCCCGACGACCCCGAGCAGATCGCCCGTGCGATGCGTGTCGAGGCGATCAGCCTGGAGCTGGCGATCGACCTGGTGGACCTGGTGGACACGGGCGCCGGCGGCGACCTGCTCGACCGGGTCCGGGGCCTGCGCCGCAAGCTGGCGATGGAGCTGGGCTTCGTCCTGCCGCCCGTGCGCACCCGCGACAACATCGACCTGCAGCTCGGCACCTACGCCATCCGCCTGCACGGCGTCGAGGTCGGTCACGGCGTCGCGCCGCCCGGCCACTTCCTGCTGATCGCCGACGCGCTCGACCACTACCCGGGCCCCGAGGTGCGAGAGGCCGTGTTCGGCCTGCCCGCCAAGTGGTTGCCGATGGAGCTGCGCCGTCAGGCCGAGGCCGAGGGCGGCACGATCGTCGACCGGTCGTCGGTCATCAGCGTGCACCTCGCCGAGGTGTGCCGCACCCACGCCCCCGAGCTGCTGTCGCGCCAGGACGTGAAGCACCTGATCGAGCTGGTGCGCGAGACCGACCCCGCCGTGCTCGAGGACCTGACCGCCGCGCAGATCGGCGCGGGCGAGGTCCACGCGGTGCTCCAGGCGCTGCTCGCCGACCTGGTCCCGATCCGAGACCTCGTGCGCATCCTCGAGGTGATCTCCGAGCAGGCCCGCGTCGCCCGCGACGTCGAGTCGCTGAGCGAGGCCTGCCGCGTGGCGCTGGCCTCCGCGATCTGCGCCGACCGTGCCGACGGTGGCCGCCTGCCGGTGCTGAGCCTGGACCCGATGCTCGAGCAGACGCTGCTGCACTCGCTCACCCGCAACGAGCGCGGCACGAGCGTCGTGCTCGACCCCGACCTGGCCGAGGCGCTGAGCTCGGGCCTGGTCGAGACGGTCCGCTCGGTCGAGCAGCGGGACGAGCACCCGGTGCTCGTGTGCTCGCCGCCGCTGCGGCCGGCCCTGCGCAAGTTCAGCCAGCGCGTCGTTCCGCACGTGGCCGTGCTCTCGTTCGACGAGCTCGTGCCGCCGTTCACCATCACCGACCTGGGAGCGATCCGTGTCGCGTCGCATGACTGACCTGTCGCAGCTGCCCGGGCTGCCGTGGCC
>JAFAFZ010000622.1 GCA_023423215.1 Actinomycetes bacterium | reverse complement strand
TGCGGCCCCCGCCTGGGGGCGGCCGAGAGGGAGGAGCTACTCCCCGGAGAGCTGCTCCAGCCCGTGCAGCAGCGCGTTCTCGAGCAGCTCGGGCAGCGCCGGGTGGGTCCAGACCTGCTCCCGGGCGAGGCGGTCCGCCGGGATCCGGAACTGCATCGCCTGGGCGATCTGCTGCACCAGCGTCGCGGCCTGCGGGCCCAGGACGTGGCCGCCCAGGATCTGCAGGTCGCTCGGGTCGATGAGGATCTTGGCGAAGCCGGTGGTGTCCTCGAGCGCCCAGCCGTAGGCGACCCCGGCGTAGTCGCAACGTCCCACGACGTAGCGGCGTCCTTGGTCGACGAGCGTCTCCTCGGTCGCGCCGACCGAGCCGATCTGGGGGTGGCCGAAGACGGCGTGCGGCGTGACGTCCTGGTGGATGCGGACCAGGTCGTCGGGGTGGAGCAGGTTGTGGCTGACCACCCGTGCCTCCTGGTTCGCCAGGTGCTTCAACTGGAAGTGGTTGCGGATGTCGCCGAGCGCCCACACCCCGGGCGCGGAGGTCCGCAGCTCGTGGTCGGTCATGACGTAGCCGTCGTCGTCCATCTCCACGCCGGTCGCACCGACCTGCAGCTGCTCGCCGTTGGGCACGCGTCCGGTCGTCACCAGCAGCGCGTCGCCGAAGAGGACCTCGTGCACGCCGTCGCCGGGGTCTCCCTCGACGTCGCTCTCGCCGATCAGGTCGAGGGTGAACTGGCCCGCGTCGTGGCGCACCTGTCGTGCCGTCGTGCGCAGGCGCAGGTCGACCTGCTGGGCGAAGCAGTCGGTGAACCGCTGCGAGATCTCGGCGTCCTCGTGGCGCAGCATGCGGTTGCCGCGGTGGACCACCGTGACCTCGGAGCCGAGCGAGCTGAACACGTGCCCGAGCTCGGCGGCGATGAAGCCGCCACCCAGGATGATCAGGTGGTCCGGCAGCTCGTCGATCCGCATGATCGAGTCGCTCGTGTGGAACGGCGTCTCGAGCAGCCCGTCGACCTCGGGGAGCTGCGGTCGTGCGCCGGCGGCGAGCACGACCTGCTCGGCGCTCACGGTCTGCACCGTGCCGTCGGGCATCGTGATCTCGACCGTGCGGTCCCCCACGAAGCGGGCGTCGCCCTGGTAGACGGTGACGTGCTCCTGGCCCTTGCGGTAGCGGGTTCCGCCTTCGGCGATCGGGTCGATGCGACCGAAGATGCGGTCGCGCAGCGCCGGCCAGTCCGCGGAGTTGGCCGAGATGTCGACGTTCAGGCGTGCGGTCGCCTCGGCCGCCTCGACCATGCGGTCGGCGGGCAGCACCAGCATCTTGGAGGGGATGCAGCCGACGTTCAGGCAGGTGCCGCCGAACACGCCGCGCTCGACGATGCCCACCTTCCACGACTCGAACTCCTGGGTCAGGATCGAGTTGCCCGATCCGGTGCCGATGATCAAGAGGTCGAGTTCTGCCATGGCGACGAGGGTACGCCGCAGTGCCGCAGGCGCCGCGACGGCTCCCCCGGGCGGGTGACGGCAGCCCGGGGACGGTGTCCGGCCCGCAGGTAGAACGCGTTACAGTTCGCCGGTTCGATTCCGACCCGGGGGGCATGGTGCAGATCGCCTACACACCTGAACAAGAGCAGCTGCGCGACGAACTGCGCGCCTACTACGACGAGCTGCTCACCGACGAGATCCGCGACGCGCTGCACGTCGAGGCCGGTTGCGGTCCCGTGCACCGCCAGATGGTCAAGCAGATGGCGGCGGACGGCTGGCTCGGCATCGGTTGGCCCACCGAGTACGGCGGGCAGGGCCGCACGCAGATGGACCAGTTCATCTTCTTCGACGAGTCGATGCGGTCCGGTGCGCCGATCCCGATGCTGACGATCAACACCGTCGGCCCGACGATCATGCAGTACGGCACCGAGGAGCAGAAGGCGGACTACCTGCCCCGCATCCTCGCCGGCGACCTCTCGTTCTGCATCGGCTACTCCGAGCCCGGCGCCGGCACGGACCTCGCCTCGCTGAAGACGCGTGCGGTGCGCGACGGCGACGAGTACGTCATCAACGGCCAGAAGATGTGGACGAGCCTCGCCGGCGACGCCGACTACTGCTGGCTCGCCGTGCGCACCGACCCGGATGCCCCGAAGCACAAGGGCATCTCGATGTTCATCGTCGACATGAAGACGCCGGGCATCACCGTCGATCCGCTGCACCTGCTCTCGAGCCACAACATCAACGCGACGTTCTTCGACGACGTGCGGGTGCCGGCCGCGAACCTGGTCGGTGGCGAGAACAAGGGCTGGAGCCTCATCACCAACCAGCTCAACCACGAGCGCGTCACGCTGTGCTCGTCGGGCCTGCTCGAGCAGACCTACATGGAGGTCCGCCGCTGGGCCCAGAACACCACCGAGGCCGGCGGCGGTCGCGTGCTCGACCACGAGTGGGTGCAGCTCAACCTGGCGAAGGTGCACGCAGGGCTCGAGTTCCTGCGCCTCATCAACTGGAAGGTCGCCTGGACCGCCATGGAGGGCCGCCTCGACATCCCCGACGCGTCGACCATCAAGGTCTTCGGCACCGAGTTCTACCTCGAGGCCTTCCGCCTGCTGATGGAGATCATCGGCCCGCGCGCCTACGTGCACCGCGACTCGACGGCCTCGGTCCTGAAGGGCCGCCTCGAGATGAACTACCGCAGCCTGCTGATCCTCACCTTCGGCGGCGGCACGAACGAGATCCAGCGGGACCTGATCGGCATGTTCGGTCTGGAACTGCCCCGGGCGCTGCGCGGCTGACGCCGACGACCAGCCACGACGCAGCATCGAAGAGAACGAGGGGACAGAAGATGGACTTCAGCCTGAACGAAGAGCAGACCGCGATCGGCGAGCTCGCCGCACAGGTGCTCGGCGACCGATCGACCCACGAGCTGCTCCGGGAGCTCGAGCGCTCGGGTGAGCCACGGTTCGACCGCACCCTGTGGGCCTCGTTGGCCGAGACGGGTGTGCTCGGGGCGTTCGTGCCCGAGGCCCACGGCGGCGCCGGGCTCGACCTGGTCGCGCTGGGCACGGTGCTCGAGGCGGCTGGGCGAACCGCGGCGGCCGTGCCGCTGTGGGAGACGTTCGGCCTGGGCGTGCCGGCGATCGCCGAGTTCGCGCCCGACGCGCTCGCCGCCGAGCTGCTCGGTGGCGTCGCCGCCGGCACCACGGTGCTGACCGCGGCGTGGCACGAGGACGGCACCGAGCCGCTCGCGCCGGTGACGATCGCGGAGCCCTCGGGCGACGGCTACCAGCTGACCGGCACCAAGGTCTGCGTGCCCGCCGGGCAGATCGCCGACGCGATCCTCGTCCCGGCGGCGGTCGAGGGCGGCTCGGTCGGCCTCTTCCTGGTCCGCAGCGGCGGCGAGGGCGTCGGCATCGAGCCGATCCGCACCACGCTGGGCGATCCCCAGGCGGCCGTCCTGCTGGCCGAGGCGCCCGCGGTGCTGGTCGCCGAGGGCCACGAGTCGCTGCGCTGGGCCTGGGACCGAGCGATCGCCACCCAGTGCGCGTTCGCCGTCGGCAACAGCGCCGAGGCGCTGCGCCTGACCGCGGTGTACTCGAAGGAGCGCCAGCAGTTCGAGGTGCCGATCGCGTCGTTCCAGGCCGTGGCGCACCGCCTGGCGGACGGGTACGTCGACACCGAGGCGATCCGCCTGACCTCCAAGCAGGCGCTGTGGCGCCTGTCGGTCGGCATGGAGGCCTCGAGCCAGGTCGCCGTGGCCAAGTACTGGGCGGCCTTCGCCGGCCAGCGTGTGGTGCACACCGCGGCGCACGTTCACGGCGGCGTCGGCGTGGACCGCGACTACCCGCTGCACCGGTACTTCCTGGCGGCGAAGGAGATCGAGCTGCAGCTCGGCGGCACCACCCGTCAGCTGCTCGAGCTCGGCCGGCTCATCGCCGCCGAACCCGTCTGAGCCGACTCCGGTCGCAGCAGGACCGACAGGAGCACTCGACCCG
>JAFAFZ010000553.1 GCA_023423215.1 Actinomycetes bacterium | reverse complement strand
GAACAGCGGGGAGATCGCCCACGCGACGAGGAACGTCACCGACGCGGCCGCCTCCGCCGAGACCGCTCCGGGCAGCGCCGAGGCCACGACACCGTCGGAGCGCGTGAAGCCGATCGCCCGCAGGGCGACCTGCTCGTCCCTGTCGCTGTCGACGTGACGTCGGATGGCCTGGGCGAGCACGAAGGAGCCGATGCCGACGACGACGAGCGCCAGGAGCCAGATGCCGGTGCGCAGGACCCGGTTGGCGGGCTCGATGCGCTCGAGCAGCGCCGACGTCGGGCGCACGTCGATCGCACCAGGATCGCCCACCGACGCCAGCGACGCGGCGACGTCGTCCATCCCCGCTGCGCCGCGCACGGCGCGCACGGCGAACCCGGGGTACTGGTTGTCGCCCCCGCTCGAGCGCAGCTGGTCGTACATCGCGGACGAACCGAGCATGAGCCGGTCCGCTGCACCCGGCGCGATGTCGAAGCTGTCGCGCACCACGCCGACCACCCGCAGGTCCAGGTGCGATCCGGCGGGATCCGTCTCGGTGACCTCGACGATCGTCCGCATCTGCTCGGGCGTGTACAGGTCCATGTCGACGACGTCACCCACGTCCACGCCGGTGGACTCCGACGTCTGCTCCGTGAGCACCACCTCGTCCGGCGCCTCGGGATCGACCGGGCGGCCGCGCACCAGCAGCGGCTGTGCGATGTCGTCCGGCGGGGTCGGTCCCGCCATGGGGTAGTACCAATCCTTGGCGTCGGTGGTGCGCCCGATGAACTGGCTGATCGGCCACACCGCCCGCACCTCCGGGTCCTCTCGGAGCGCGCGGGCGACCCCGTCGAGCACCGCGGGGTCGAAGGAGCGCACGCGCACGTAGGCGTCGGGCGCCGCAGTGGCCTCGACCAGACGGTTCGCCGCCGACTGCGTGCGCCGCTCCCCGGCGACCGCACCCGCGGAGAGCCCGACGATCAGCCCCCCGAGCACGCCGAGCACGACCAGCCGTGGCCACCGGCGTCGGGTCCGGGATCCCGCCAACATGGTCGTCGCTCGCATCGGAGCATCAGGCCACACAGGGGCGGGCGTCGGCAAGGGCGCGCACGCTCCTCGTCGGGGGGGGGCTGGCACCCCCACCGGACACGTGCGCACCCCGTCGACGGCGGAGGCGTCACCCGCGACGATCGGGTCGTGACCCCCCAGTCCCTCCTCGAGCGCTCGTCACGCCGGCACCGGGCGGCTCGGACGCGACCTGGACGTACCGCACCGTGCGGACCCGGCGGTACCATCACCGCCGTGACGGTCAGCGTCGTGGTCGCCGAGGACTCCCTGCTCGTCCGTGAGGGCATCTGCCGGCTGCTCGAGCTCTCCGACGGCGTCGAGGTCGTCGCTGCGGTCGAGGATCTGGGCAGCCTGCTCGATGCGGTCGCCGACCACGCGCCGGACGTCGTCCTGACCGACATCCGAATGCCGCCGACCGGCACCGACGAGGGCATCCGCGCCGCGCTGCAGCTGCGCCGCGAGCACCCTGCCATCGGCGTGGTCGTGCTCTCGCAGTACGTCGAGCCGGCCTACGCCCTGCAGCTGCTCGAGGACGGTTCGGAGGGGCGTGCGTACCTGCTCAAGGAGCGGGTGGGCGACCCGGACCACCTGGTCGGGGCCATCCGCCAGGTGGCCGAGGGCGGATCGATGATCGACCCCAAGGTGGTCGAGTCGCTGGTGGCGACGCGCTCGCGCCGGCCGGCCTCCCCACTCGAGCGGCTCTCGCCGCGCGAACGTGAGGTGCTCGCGGAGATCGCGCAGGGCCACAACAACGCCGCGGTCGCCGCGCAGCTCGTGCTCTCGCCCCGAGCGGTCGAGAAGCACATCAACTCGCTCTTCTCGAAGCTCGGCCTCTCCGAGGAACCGGACGTGCACCGCCGGGTGAAGGCGGTGCTCCTGTACCTGGCGGACACCGCCGACGAGCCGACGGGTTCCACTTCGTGAGCGCCACGATCCCGGTGCTGATCGTCGACGACCAGCCCGCGTTCCGCTCCGCAGCCCGTGCCGTCGTCGCGCTGGCGCCGGACTTCGAGGTCGCCGGCGAGGCCGAGAGCGGCGAGTCCGCGATCGACATGGCTGCGCGGCTGCGCGACGGCGTCGTCCTCATGGACATCAACCTGGGCGACGTGAGCGGCATCGAGGCGACACGCCGCATCACGGCGTCGCGCGACGACCTGGTGGTCGTGCTGATGAGCACCTACACCGCGGACGATCTGCCCGCGGACGCCGCCGACTGCGGCGCTGCGGCGTACGTGCACAAGGAGGACCTGGCGCCCGCGCTGCTCGAGGACCTCTGGGGACGCCGCCCCGCTCCCGGCACCACCGGGGTCGGCCCGCCCGGCCGGGCCTGACCGGCTGCGCCGCCCGTCCGGTGGTCAGGCCGGGGTGGCCGGGTGCTGGGTCAGGGGCACCCAGCCGGTGACCGTGGTGCCCTCGCCGGGTGTCGAGCGCACGTCGAGCCGGCCGCCGATCGAGCCGACGCGGTCCTCCATGTTGGTGAACCCGTGGCCGCCCACGGCAGCGCGCCGGTCGAACCCCGCGCCGTCGTCGCTCACGCGGAAGCACACCTCGTCGCCGTCGCGTCGGACGACCACGTGGATCGTGGCGTCGCCGGCGTGCTTGCCGGCGTTCTGCATCGCCTCGAGGCAGCAGAAGTACACCGCCGCCTCGTGATCGGTGTCGAAGCGGCCGAGGTCCTCGACGTCGACCGTCGCCGGGAGCGGCGAGCGGTTCGCCGCGGCCTGGAGCGCCTCGGCCAGCCCGCGCTCGCGCAGCAGCGGCGGATAGATCCCGTGCGCGAGCT
>JAFAFZ010000550.1 GCA_023423215.1 Actinomycetes bacterium | reverse complement strand
CGCCGAGCCGGTCGCGCAGCAGGCCCAGCAGCTCGCCGAGCGTGACCGCCACCGCGGTGATGATGACCGTCGAGCTGGCGAGCGTCGGCAGGTGCGGACCGGCGGCGAGCGGGAACCAGTAGCACGCTGCGATCACCGGGCTCAGCGCGAGCGTCGTGAAGCGGCGGTGGCACAGACCCGTCCACATCGCGACGACCACGAAGAAGATGCCGGCGATGTACGGGTCGGGGTCCGCGTGGGTGCCCAGCGCGAGCAGCCCGAAGACGCCCGGCAGCAGGACGAGGGTCCACGCCCTCCCCCACCGGTTCCAGGGTGCGACCAGCGCCAGGCCACCGATCACCGCGGCCAGCACCCCCGCGGCCACGTCGCCGGGACGGGGCGGGCTGTCGAGGTGGCCGAAGATGGTGACGAAGGTCGAGATCGACCCGAAGATCAGGAGCCCGCCCGCGAACCGACCTGCCGTGTTCGCGGAGACGACCTCCGGCGCGGCGGACTGCACGCGAGCCATTCCGTTGCGATCGGCAGGTTCTGGGACCCAGCTGAGAACACAGGGCCGATCGAACCACCCGACCGGCTCAACCCCCCGAACGGGTCAGAGGTAGCTCTGGCGGGTGCGGGGCATGGCGCTGTCGCCGTCGGGACCCGGGACGACGCCGAGCGTCTGGTGCACCGACACCCCGCCGTCCTCGAACCCGATCGCCGATGCGGCCATGTAGAGCCGCCACACGCGCGCCCGGCCGACGCCGACGAGGTCGACGGCCTCGTCCCAGTTCGACTCGAGGTTCGCGATCCACGCCCGCAGCGTCGTCGCGTAGTGCTCGCGCAGCGACTCGACGTCGCGCACCTCGAACCCGGCGGCCTCCATCGCGAGCACGACCTCGCCCACGTCGATCAGCTCGCCGTCGGGGAACACGTAGCGCCCGACGAAGGACCGGCTGCCCAGGCGGGAGCCGCCGATCGACGAGATCGCGTGGTTCAGCAGGCGGCCGTGCGGGACCAGCAGCGCACGGAGCGTCTCGAAGTACTCGGCCATGCGCGTCGCGCCGACGTGCTCGAACATGCCGATCGACGAGATGACGTCGTACTCCTCGCCACGGACGTCGCGGTAGTCCTGGAGCCGGATCTCGACCAGGTCGGCGACGCCCGCCTCCTCGACGCGCCGGCGGGCCAGCTCGACCTGTTCGCGGCTGATCGACACGCCGACCACGTGGGCGCCGTAGCGCCGGGCGGCGTGGATCGCGAGCGAGCCCCATCCGCACCCCACGTCGAGCAGCCGTGCACCGTGCAGGTCGGGCAGCCCGAGCTTGCGGCAGACCAGCTCGAACTTCGCCTCCTGGGCCTGCTCGAGCGTCGTGGTGGGCTCGGTGAACCGGGCGCACGAGTAGGTCATCGACGGGCCCAGGAGCAGACGGTAGAAGTCGTTCCCGACGTCGTAGTGGTGGCTGATGGCGGTGGCGTCGCGGTGCTTCGAGTGGCGCCACCCGTGCTGGTGCGCCTCTTCCGGGGGCGGAGGCAGCGGCCGACCGAGCGCGCCGGCCCGACGCGCGGCCTGCGCTGCGGCGACCAGCTCGCGCAGGCCGAAGTCGTGCCGGACCACGCCGCCCTCGAGCGCCCGCAGCACCTCGAGGAGGTCGCCGTCCATGTCGAGGTCGCCGGCGACGTACGCACGGCCCAGGCCCAGCTCACCGGGTGCCCACACGATGCGACGCAGCGCGTCGGGCGAGACGATGCGGGCGACGCCCGTGCCGTCGTCCACGCCGAGCGAGCTGCCGTCCCAGAACTCGAACCGCACCGGCAGCCCGTCCGGGAAGAACGTCGCCAACGCCGGTTCCATGATCTCGGCGGCCGTGCCGGCCACTGCGGTGTGACGTGGTCGCTGCGTCAGGTGCGCCCGGTGCTGCAGCCGACCCCGAGCGGGCCGCGCGCCCGCCCCGCTGCTGCGAGGTCGTGTCCGGACCGGTGGCTCGTGGGTCTGCACGATGAGCACCTCCTGCGTCGTCGGGAGCAGCAAGTCCTTCGATCATCGCACTGTTCCCCGCGCACACCAACGGAGTTCGTCGTGCCTGGGGACCGGACCACGAGGTGGTCCGCGGATCAGCGGTGTGGAGCGCTCAGCAGTCCGGGTCCTGCATGAAGCGGGACTCGTCGCAGAACCCGTCCACCGGGTCGGTGTTGATCTCCTCGAACGTGGTGTCGGTGTCGGCGATCAGGACCAGGAAGAAGAACGCCGCGCCGAGCAGGAGGGCGATCACACCGGTGACCAGGCCGCCGATGGCCTGGCCCTTGCCGGTCGCGTTCGGCGACTTGTTGGCCTTCGAGAGGCCCAGGATGCCGAGCACGATCGCGACGATCCCGCCCAGCGCGCCCAGGCCGCACATGACGAGCGCCGGGATGGACGCGATGCCGACGACGAGCGCCGCCGTGGCGATGCCGTTCGAGTCGGTCGGCGCTGCGGGGGCGAAGCCCCCTGGAGGCGCACCGTACCCGCCGAACGGTCCGGGACCCTGGCCGGGAGGCGCCGGCGCGCCGGGCGTGCCGTACTGGCCGGGCGGTGCGAACTGGCCCGGCGGCGGGAGCTGGCCCGGTGCTCCGTAC
>JAFAFZ010000480.1 GCA_023423215.1 Actinomycetes bacterium | reverse complement strand
CCGCTCGACCTCGCGTCGAGCAGCGGCCGCCGGTGGCGCGTCCGGGGTCGGGTGCACGCGGCCGCGGTCCGCGAACCCGTTGTCGTCGACCTCTCCGAGGGTCACGTACTCTGGGTGCACTGCGTTCCGTCGCCGTGTCGCCCCTGCTGGCGAGGACGGTGGGCCAGTCAGGGTCCGCGAACTCGCCGCACTGCTCCCCGGCCGTGGCCCTCCTGCACCGGGCAGTCCTCCAGTAGGTAGAGAGATGTCGCGACCTCGCGCAGCAGCGTCCACCACCGCCACGTGGGACGCTCAGCACCGGTTCCTGCTCGTCGGGGTCGTGTGCCTCGTCACGGTCGTCGCCCTCGAGTCGATGGCGATCAGCACCGTCATGCCGGTCGTCGAGGAGGACCTCGGCGACCTGTGGCTGTACGGCTGGGTGTTCTCGGCGTTCTACCTCGGCACGCTCATCGGCGTGGTCGTGGGCGGTCGTGCGGTCGACCGGGTGCGACCGATCGGGCCGATGATGATCGGCATCACGATCTTCGGAGCCGGGCTCGTGGTCGGTGGCCTCGCACCGTCGATGGCCGTGCTCGTCGTCGGGCGGTTCCTCCAAGGGCTCGGCGCCGGCGCGGTGCCGGCCGTCTCGTACGTGTGCGTCGGCCGCGGCTTCCCGGCCGAGATGCGCCCCAAGGTGTTCGCCATCATGTCGACGGCGTGGGTGCTGCCATCGCTCATCTCGCCGCTGCTCGCGTCCGAGATCGCCGACTCGTTCGGGTGGCGGTGGGTGTTCCTGGGGCTGATCCCCGTCACCGCCCTCGTCGCCGTCGTCGGCGGCCTGCCGGTGTCGACGGTCGAGACCCCGCCCCACGACGGCGCGGACGAAGGCACGCCGATCGGCACCGTGCTGCTGCTCGCCGCCGGAGCGGTCCTGCTGCTGAGCGGCCTCGGCATGGAACGGCTGTGGCTCGGTCTGCCCCTCGCGGCGGTGGGCGTGGTCCTGGGCCTGCCGGCGTTCCGGCGCCTGACGCCCGACGGCACGCTCGCCGCCCGGCCGCGGCTGCCCGCGGCGGTCCTCGTGCGCGGCGTGCTGACGTTCAGCTTCTTCTCGGCCGACGCGTTCGTGTCGTTGTCGCTCACCTCGGTGCGCGACCGCGACACCCGCTTCGCCGGCTTCGTGCTGATCGCCTCGTCCATCACCTGGACGGTCGGCTCGTGGATCCAGGCGCGCTTCGGCGAGCGCTACGGCGCGAACCGCCTCGTGCGCATCGGCGGGCTGCTGCTCGTCGTCGGCGCGACCGGCATGGCGGTCTCGCTCAGCACGTCGGTGCCGATCGTCGTGTGGCCGCTCGCCTCGTGCGTGCTCGGCCTGGGCATGGGCATGTCGTACACGGTGCTGTCCGTGGTCACGCTGGGCGAGGCCGAGCCCGGTCGCGAGGGCGCGGCGACCTCGGCGCTGCAGATGTCGGACATCCTCGGCGTCTCGCTCGGCACCGGGTTCGCCGGCGTGCTCGTCAGCCTGGGCGACCGGCTCGACTCCGAGGCGTGGGCGCCGCTCGCCGCGGTCTTCGTCCTGTCCGCCGTGATGGGCGGCGTGGTGTCGCTGCTGGCGCCACGGCTGACACGAGGGCGCGACCTGGCCGCGCCCACCGTCGTCGCCGAGCCCGCCTGAGCAGCGGCCGGCCCCACGGTTCCCGGAACGCACCCGGGTTCTCGGAACGATTCGACCGTTTGGCGAACGGTTCGTTCCGAGTTCGCGCCGCCCGTCAGCTTCTCGGAACGACCCGACCGCATCGCGAACGGTTCGTTCCGAGTTCGGTGGCGGAACGGGCGGAACGGGACAGGCGGACCGGCGAGGTCGAGCGCGGTCAGGTCCGGGTGCTGCGGACGAGGTGGTCGTAGAGCTCGTCGAAGACCTCGACCACGTCCTTCGCCCGGTAGCCGAGGTCGTGCACGGGGCAGCGGTCGCCGACGGCTTCGTTCAGCACCGTGCGCTGCGGGACGAACGGCCGCCACACCGCCCGCGCGCCCATGAGGCGGTCGAGCGCCTCGCTCTGACGAGTCGCCTCGACCGAGGCGGCCGGGGCGCGGTTCACGATGACGCCGCCGACGTCCAGGTCCGGGTTGAGCCCGGCCCACACCTCGTCGACCACCTCGAGCACACGCTCCGCGCCGCGGATCGACAGCGCCGAGAGCTCGACGACGAGCAGCACCCGGTCCGCGAGCGCGAGGCCGGCGTGGGTGGTCGGTCCGAGCGAGGGCGCGCAGTCGACGAACACGAAGCGGTAGCGCTCCAGCAGCGGTGCGAGCGCGGCGCGCAGGCGCAGCGTGGTGGCCACGTCGGTGCCGTCGGCCTCGCGCTCGATCAGGTTGCCGCTCGCCGGCAGGACGTCGACGCCCTCTCCCCAGCCCGACGTGACCGTCGCGCGCTCGGCGACGCGGGTGTCGCCGGTGCGGATGACGTCGCCGATGGAGAGGTGGTCGTCGCTCGCCTCGACGCCGAGCGCCCAGCCGGCGCTGCCCTGCGGGTCAAGGTCCACGACCAGGCACGGATCACCCGCACGCTGGGCCGCTGCGGTCAGGCCGAGGGTGATGGTGGTCTTCCCGACCCCGCCCTTCTGGTTCAGGATCGCTGCCACGCTCGCCACGGGCGCCATCGTGGCACGGTCGGTCCCGCGGTCCCGAAACGAGGACGGGGACCGGCACGAGTGCCAGCGTGACGGCGTCGCGCCTGCCTGCGATCCTGGGTCGATGAGCTCGAACGAGGACGCCGGCGCGGCCGACGATGCCCAGGTCGGACCCACCGCCGGCGCCCGCGCGGGCGACGCGTACCTGGTCGTGCCCGACGAGGGAGCGGGTCACGGCGTCCTCGTGCTGCACTCGTGGTGGGGCCTGACGCGCGGCGTGAAGGACGTCGTCGAGGCGCTCGCCGACGCGGGGTACACGGCCCTGGCGCCGGACCTGTCGGGCGGCGTCGTGCCGACCGATGCCGATCAGGCGCAGGTGCTGCTGGCCGAGTCCGACCCGAACGCGACCGCGTCGCTGATCATGTCGAGCCTGGTCGCGCTGCGGGCGCACAGTCGCGACCCGCAGGCGCCCGTCGCCGTGGTCGGCTTCTCGATGGGTGCGTCGTGGGCCCTGTGGCTGGCGACGCGACTGCCCGCGGACGTCGATGCGGTGGTGGCGTACTACGGAGCGCAGAACATCGACTTCGACGACCTGGCCGCGCCGGTGCTCGGCCACTTCGCCGAGACGGATCCCCTCGTCACCCAGGACGAGCTGACCGAGATGCACGCCCGGCTGCTGCTGTCCGAGAAGCACCTCGAGCTGCATCGCTACGAGGGCACCGGCCACTGGTTCGCGGAACCCGACGCGGGCGAGCACCACGAGCCCGAGTCCGCCGCGCTGGCCTGGCAGCGCACGCTCGAGTTCCTCGCCGAGCACACCTCGGGCTGACCGTTCCGAACGGCGCCGGACGAGCCGGGCTGCCTAGTTCGGCAACTCGACGTTCCGCATCGGCAGCTCGACGTCGTGCACGACGAGGATCGGCGCCGAAGCGCCGGGGGTTGCGACGGTCGCGTCGAACTCGAGCTCGTCGACCCGTGCTCCGGTCTCGGTCAGCCACCGCTCGATCTCGTCCGCGACCCCGGTCGGCGCCTCCCCGACGCGCAGCAGCGGTGCCAGCAGGACCGGCACCGAGCTGCGGTCGCCCGAGGCGTCGAGCAGGACCGAGGCCCGCACGGCGAGCTCGACCGCGCGGCTCGGGTCGTCGTCCGGTCCTGCGCCCACCGCGGCGAGCAGGCCGGACACGTGGTCCTCGAGCGTCGCGGACGTGTCGAAGCCTGCTGCGGTCGCGACCTCGGACGGATCCGGGTGCTGCGTCGACGTCGGGTCCGGGGCCGCATCGTCGCCCTCGCCCGAGGCGGTGGTGGTGTCGATGAACAGCGCCAGGTCGCTCAGCTCCACGTCCCGGGAGGCGGACGACTCGATCGCCTGCACCTCGAAGGTGACCCGGTCGCCGTCGATCGAGGCGGCGCGCAGCTCGACCACGAGCGCGTCCTCGAGCTCCGGCGCGGTGAGCGTCGCGTTGGGGGCGTCGGTGCCCAGCGCGTCGCCGTCCTGCTGCCACCCGTAGGTCCGGAGGGCATCGGGCAGCGTCGACACGCCGGCGTCGCGTTCGGGGCGGTCCGAGAACCAGGTGACGTGCTCCAGGTCGGTCATCGTGAGCGTGCCCGAGCCCCGCTCGTCGAACGTTGCCTGGCCGCGTGCGGACCGCACGACGAACAGGAGCTGGTCCGACGTGTCGGGCGGGGTCAGCTGCCGTGCGGGCGCCGGCGTGGGGCTGGCCGCCTCGAAGCCGTCCGAGGAGGTGCAGGCCGCGCAGAGGACGACGATCGCCGCGGCGACGGCGGCGAGGACGACACGTGCGGCGCGGTGGCGGGCGGGGGAGCGCAGCGGGAGGGCGATGCGCTCACGGTACCGAGCGGTCGCGAGGTTCCCTCAGGAGGTTCTG